>NZ_JASCAR010000028.1:0-110623 GCF_029967715.1 Klebsiella sp. V115_8 | reverse complement strand
CCCGCATCCATGCGGGCTGCCCCGGCCTTCCGGGAACGTCTCAGCGATTTTGAGGCCGCCAGCACCGGCAGTTTCAGTAGCCCCAGCGCCAGCGGTGATTTGGGGCTCCAGGCCGGGTAAGGTGTAGCTGTCACCCGGCAAAATACGGCACAAGAGCGGCACAAATACGGCCCAACAGCGTAGCCGGGATAAAGGTGTCACGCATCGCTATCCGGGATTCTCCCTGCTGGCGCGATGCGCAGCCGCTTCCGTGTTAATCTCCAGGTGTCGCAGGAATGACTGAAGAATCTCCCCCTTAGCATCAGCAGCAGGCTGCCGCTTAGGCCCCGGAGAACACTCTCTTAAGGTTGCAAGCGCGGTAGAACTCGATCAACGAGGTTAAAAGGGGCTTCAGCGCGGAACGTGAGTTAAGGCTAATCAGGGCAGGGGGACCGGCAGAATTTATAACCCGATAACCGACTGCGCCGGGCCTTCAGCGCCATTTGGCTGGACTGCCACAGGGACATCATCTGGCGCTGTCATGCCGCTGACGCGGCATACTGAAGCTCGTCGATGTTGTAAGTGTACGAATGCTATTACAGAATTTCACGTCTACTGTGTGCCAGGAGCGAAAGATCACCGTTGAACTCATAGCATATCGAGATATTGCTAACTTTACCGCATATTAATCAATGGGAGTAGATCACATGCATGAGATACCTTACAACAGAGTAGTGGGTCCGGAAATTGCAAAAAAGAATGTTGAATCTATTAACAGTTAGCGCTAATTTAAGTGATTAATGTGTTCTTTCAAAACTATTCCTTAGAGCGATTTTGAATAGGTGATGTGTGCTTACTTTAACAAAACAGAAAGAAATCTTCTCAAATGCGATAACAGAGAAATTTTATGTCAAGGATGAACTTCTCTCCGATTGTATAGGTCTGGGAAGAAAATGCTCAAACAATTACTCTAAAGTTGAGGGATTTAACGCAAGGAAAGGGTTCGGTTACGCCCTTCTGACCTACTTTACTTCACGAACCTTGAATATTCACAGGATACCTTTTTGCCTCGACCGGATTTATCAAAAGTATGTAAGCCATGTTGGGGAGTATGACAAAAAGATACTTGAAAATCTTACGCAGGGAAGAGTTGATGCAATTTGTAATGAGTTGAAAGAGTTATATCTTCACACTCAACAAAAATTCAGATATGCAGGGATTGAAACGGTCAATTTACGACGTCAAATCAATTATCACTCTGGTGAAATGATTGATTTGTTAAAAAGCGCAAAACTACTAAATCTTAGCAGTATAGATATTGAAATGGATACACTTAATTCATTTGGTGAAAGTGATGAGTATCCGAAGGATTTTTATATAGACATGGAAATTCCTGTTGATAATGTTTTGTATTGTAGTGTTTTAATCGATTCAGAACATTGTTCAGGACCGCTTGTTGAAGAAGGTGAATGGGTGATAATCAATAAATCACCAACAGGCGTAATTACTATCCCATTAAAAGCCATTCATGTAAAAAGAGAAGATAGTTCGCTCTACATCCCTAAAGTGAATAACACAAAAGACGCAGAGGAATTTATGTCTAAGTATTCACCTGTTTATATTAACCCATTTTATAATCACAAAAGAGAGTTTGTATGATAATTGTTTATTATGTGAAAATGATACCCACCGATACAGCATTTATAAAGCAGATTTCATTCAAAAAAGATCTTCGTATGGCGCTTATTGATGCGGGGCATCTAAACTAGCTGCATTAGTCGGCTCGTTGTCTCATCAACATAGACCAGCGCGGTACAGGCTGGAGCACGGTTCTCAAACCAGTGGTGGTCACGGCCATCTATCTGTATCAGTTCGCCACAACAGGCCCTGCGATAGCGTGGCTGCTGAATTTTTGGCGCACGTTGCTTACGGGGGATCCAGAGACCAGCTTTAACCTTAAGTGACGGGACACAATTTCTTTAGACAGGTGGACATCGTGCAGTTCTGCAAGATTTTCACACGCCAGCGTCGGCCCAAAGTCTGTATAGTGCTCACGTATAATCTGAGTGCATACTGGGCAAGAAACGCGGTGCAAGCCAGTCAGTTAGCTAGCGAGTTTTTGTAGGCCGGGTAAGGCGCAGCCGCCACCCGGCAAAAATACGGCACAAGCGCGGCCCAACAGCGTAGCCGGGATAAGGCGTCACGCATCGCTATCCGGGATTCTCCCTGCTGGCGCTATGCTCAGCCGCTTTCGTGTTAGGCTCCCAGGCGTAGCTGGAATCACTGAAGTACATTCCCCTTAGCATCAGCAGCAGGCTGCCGCTTAGGCCCCGGAGATCCCTCCCTTAACGTTGCAAGCGCGGTAGATCCCGAGCACCGGAGTTAAAAAGTATTAGCTGAACGTCTTCAGCGCGGGACGCGAATCAATGCTAATCACCCGAGGGGGTTAGCTCGCTCATGTTCCCCGACGAGCAGGATCGCGCTGCCGACAACTGGCAAAAGAGTCGTTGATATAGTCGCTCAGCGCCCACTTGTCCTGATAGCCAAACGTCCTCGGGAATGGATGTGGTACGAAGCGCCAGGTAAGGAGTTCAACGTGATTGCCGCTGAAGACGCGGTGTTCACGGATCATCTCATCTGGTAACCTGTCACTCGCGCCGTTGGTAACGTGAATATTCATGGTTAACTTTGGAACTCAGACGATTAATGAAAACTAGCAGACTATTCACTTTAATTTTGCCATTGTTACTGACACTCTGCGTTGGCACAGAGGCCAGCGCCAGCACACCTTCAGGCAGCATTTCCTCTGCAAACACATCAATTACCACTCGTGATAAGAACGGAAACCTACTGCCGAGTTTCCTGCGGATTCAGTACGATGTTGATTCAGATGGCAGAGTTCAGAATGTAAAGATACTTGAATCGACAACGACTCCGGAGTTGGAACATCAAATCATTGATAAAATGATTAAAAAATGGCGCTTTGAAAAGGGCAAACCGGGAATAGCTCAAAGATTAGTCGTCAAGATCCCACCCAAATCAGACGGCGGTCCCGCGAATAAGCAATAAGCACTTTTGAGGATTAATAGCCTGACGCATCATCTACGCCGGTAAAGTCCCCTGGGTGCAAGGAGCGGATAATGGTCCGGATTAATTTCTGTTAATAAAGAAGCATGTCGCTCCATATACTCTCCATGATTTGCAAAAAATAAATCAACAAACCTCTGTCAGAATTTTCTTTCTGAACAGGAGGTACTATGAATAAAATAAACTATCAAATCAAATACATTGAATATATGTTGAGAAAATGCAGAACCATTTTGACTAATGACATTTCATTTCATGCAGACAGGTTAAGAGAAATATCTGGCACATATCCGGATTTACTCAATCCTGTGACGCTTAATGAGAAAATCTGCCATCGCATTTTATTTATCCACAACCCATTTTATACGATGCTTGCTGATAAACTTCTGGTCAGGGAGTATGTTGAGAAAAGAACTAATTTAATCAAGCTTATTCCTTTAGTAGGTGTTTATAACAGAGTTGATGATATTGATTTCGATAAACTACCCCCTAAATTTGTTTTGAAATGCAATCATGATAGTGGAAGCGCGGTCATATGCACGGACAAAACGAATATTGATCCCGCTAAGGTTAAAAGCAGATTAAAACTATCTCTTAAAAAGAACATGTATTATACGACCCGAGAATGGCAGTATAAAAATATACCACCTGTGGTCCTATGCGAAATGTATCTGGATCTATTTTCCAGTAAACACCGGAGTATAACTCCGGAAATGCTAAGAATACATTGCTTTCACGGTGTGGCATGTTTTATCGAGGCAGACTTTACTGACAGCGATGGAAACGAATTCATTAACGTTTATGACAGATCGTGGAATTTACAACCCTTTCAGATGGAATACCCAAATACGCCATTGCCGGTTGATGAACCAGAATCATTTCATAAGTCCGTTATTGCCGCCCAGGACTTAGCAAAAGAAATAGACTACTGCCGCGTCGATCTTATGCTAAAAGGAGAAGATATCTATTTCAGCGAAATAACACTAAGCCCCAAAAGAGGCAAACTTAAAATCACCCCATCAATTTGGGACGCCAAAATCGGCAGTATGTGGGATCTGTCTGTTGCTAAAACAAGTTCAATCGAGCCTGTATATTCATGCCCTTAAACAGGCCATGAGAGTTTGAAAAGTGAGCCATTTTCTGGTGTCATACTATAGCTAACGTCTCCGCCGTGGGCGCACATAATGGCTTTAACTACCGACAACCCCAAACCACAGCCCTCTGGATTAATATTTTTGGCGTATTGTCCTCGCTGAAAAGGCTGGAATAAGGACTTCTGGAGTTCTTCAGGAATTCCAGGTCCTTTGTCCTGAACGATAATAAAATTATCGTTTCCTGTAATACCATTCTTTATTAACAGCGTTTGTGATGTGGAATATTTTAAGGCATTGTCAAAAAGAACGGTGAGGCACTGAATAATGCGTAAGGGATCGCAAACGCAATACTGATGGTTAATCTCAGTGACAATTTTGAAATGCTTTTTATCAAAATCCGGCCAAAAGGTATCAAGCGCATTTGAAATCGTGGACTTGAGATCGACTTCACTCAGCATCAAGGAGTACCCAGCGCCTCCTGACGAACTCACGACGCGGAGATCCTCAATTAAGTTGGTCAGACCTTCAGTTTGTTTAAGAAGGTTCCTGAATAACGACGGTTCTGGTTCGAAAACGCCGTCAACCAGTCCTTGAAGCCTCCCACGTAAGATAGTCACTGGCGTCCGGAGTTCATGAGCAATTGCAGCATTCCATAAATTTCGCTGCGCATCCAGCGTCTGTAACTTTTCAGCCATCTCATTAAAGTCATTGACGAGCCTATTCATCTCTCCCAACTTAGAACTGCTGTTAAATGCTCTGGCACTAAGGTTTCCCTGAGAGATTTGTTTCAGGCTGTATGCGACGTCATTCAGTGGGTTGAATATTCTGGCAGACAGCTTTACGGTAAAGAAAAGTGCAACGACCAGACTGGTAATGGACGCCATCAGAATCCACATCCAGTCAAGGAATGTCATGGCATCTTCACTACCTTCGTTCATTCCACCCGGCAGGTAATAAATCAGGAAACTATAAAATAAGTAGGAACCGAGTATTGCAATGGCAATAATAACAAACGTTAACAACAACATATATGTCAAAATCTGACGACTCAGAATCGTTTCTTTGTTCATTTTTTGTCACCCAACCGGTAGCCTAATCCTCGGATGCTTTCCGGAATGCCCTTCAATCCGGCATGTTCAAGCTTTTTCCGAAGTTTACTCATATGACTGTCTACAGTACGATCCAGCGAGTCTCCCTCAGGTAAACACGCATCGAGTAACTCTTCACGTGAACAGACTTTTCTCGGGTTTCTCGCCAGATAGGTTAAAAGCTTAAACTCAGTGGTGGTTAATACTGGCGTGGAAACTTCACCTTGTGCAGTGATTTCAACGTAAAACTCATCAGGATAAATCGTTAAAAAAGGCGTTCTTAAAGGCCGTGAATGTGTAGACTCTGCAACCGGTCTGGTTCTGCGAAGCACAGCTTCAACCCGGGCAATAACCTCAGATGGATTAAAGGGTTTTATCACATAGTCGTCCGCCCCGAGTCGTAGCCCCATCAGTTTATCAACGTCTTGATCCAGTGCTGTCACCATGATGACCGGTACATTCGTTTCCTTTCTTAACGTGGTGAGAACATTCCAGCCATCGTACACGGGCAGGTGGATGTCCAACAGCAGGAGATCAGGCTTGTTCAGACGGGTAAGATTGATTGCCTGCTCACCGTCTTCAGCTCTTAAGGTTTTCATACCTGCCTTACGTAAATAGCCTGTCAGTATGGCAGCGATGTCATCATCGTCTTCTGCGACGATAATCAGATTGTTGTTGTTCATATTTTCTTCCACAGTGCTGAGGACAACATGCATTTTACCCTGAAAGCACTTTTATCGTCATGCTTAAAGTTCTTTAACTCAATTACAAACATGAATTTTCAATTTGATGTTTTTGGACAGATATTTTTTGGAAAAGTTCATCAAGAAATTTTCTTAAAATTTTACCAGCCACGCTCTCCATATTCACTACACATTTTATAAATAATTAATCAACATCGCTAAGTGATAATCTCCAACCAGGTTAAGTGTTGCATGCAATATGTACTTTGTCTTAGGAGGTTTAGGGTGTTGACTAAATGTTTTTTCCGGCGCGAGAATTTGATGGCCTCACTTTTATTTTGCATCGTTTCATATGGGTTGTTATCTACCTGGCTTTACCTTGTGCATTCAATTAATGAAAAAGTAGAATCCACATTACCCTCATCTTTACTGATTCGTGTTTTGATAATCATTACAGCATTATCATTTATCATTCAGAAAAAAGCTGGAGTTATTAAAAGCTTCATTGCAATAACATTCGGTCTGATTTTACTGTTTATACACACCATCATTGTATTGCATCTGCTTTTGAATACTTTTCCAGATATTTATGATTTTGTTTTTTATTATGAATTTTTTTTAATGGTTTTCTTTTGCGGACTACCTTTATGCTTATGTATAAGAATGGTTTGATATTATGCAATGTCAACATGATACATAACCTCAGGAGTGAGTACACATATCCTCCATAAAACATCCATTCACGATTGACATCATCACGTTACACTTAGCCCATTGATTTATGACTGCTCTGTTATGCTGTCTCGTTTCACTTAGCTAAAAAATAAACCAACGGCAGAACCCTTTACACCCAGATGTTTAATACAAATTTATCATGATTCATAAAGGCAACAACAAACCTATGGCCCCCGGGGTTGCTATCTCACTTAAGACACTTGCCTGGCGGTACAGAAAGAAATTGTGCATTACTTTCATGCTGGTTATTGCTGAAAACGTTGCATTCCTGCTCTACCCCGTTCTGGCGGGCATGGCGATAAATGCCATCCTGGGCGGACAGACGTCACATGCGGCCCTTTATGGCCTGATGGTTCTGTTCATGTGGTGCATGGGAGCCACCAGACGTAGTGTCGATACGCGAACGTTTGCACGTATCTACGCAAGTCTTGCTGTGACTGTAGTATTAGCCCAGCGAAAATATTCACTTAATCACTCGACTATTGCTGCGAGAGTCACTCTGTCCCGTGAATTTGTAGATTTCTTCGAGTTGCACCTGCCGGTATTGATCACCTCGATCATTTCCCTTTTCGGCGCAGCAATTATGCTGTTATGGATTGAGTTCTGGACAGGTATAGCCTGTTTGATCATCGTGGGAATACTGATGTGTTTTGTCTCAAGCTATGCCAGCAAAAATGAGACATTCTACAGACGGCTGAATAATCGCCTTGAGAAAGAGGTCGATTATGTTAATAAGGCGTCTTTTAGTGCTCTTAAGCGACATTATGACACACTTGCCCGTCTGCGCGTGGTGTTATCCGACAGAGAGGCAAGGGGATATTTATCAATAGGCCTTCTGGTTTCGGCTCTCTTTTCCATGACCATTATCAGGATGAGCATGGAATCCGGAATTAATGCCGGACATATTTATTCCGTCATGACCTATATGTGGATGTTTGCAACAAGCCTGGATGACGCACCACAACTTCTTGAGAAATTTTCCCAGCTCAGGGATATCGGTAAACGGGTTTCGACAGACGATGAGACCTCTTTATCAGGATAACCATGCTGAACTTTTACCCTTTGTATGTTGACTGGAAGTACACCTGATGCCGCACTTTTTCATTGAGCGCCCCATCTTCGCATGGGTTATTGCCCTGTTTATTGTTCTGACGGGACTGTTGTCCATACCTCGTTTACCGGTTGCGCAATACCCTGAAGTTGCGCCACCCGGTATTATCATTTCAGTGAGTTACCCCGGAGCCAGCCCGGAAGTGATGAACACATCCGTCGTGTCTCAGATCGAGCGTGAAATTGCGAGTGTTGACAATTTACTCTATTTTGAATCTTCCAGTGACACGACAGGGATGGCGTCAATTACGGTAACTTTCAAACCCGGCACCGACACCAAACTCGCCCAGATGGATCTGCAGAACCAAATTAAAATTGTGGAATCCCGCCTGCCGCAGTCGGTCAGACAGAATGGGATAAATGTTGAGGCAGCTAATTCCGGTTTTTTAATGATGGTGGGGTTAAAATCGCCAAACGGAGACTATCAGGAAGCTGACTTAAGCGATTATTTTGCAAGGAATGTTACTGATGAACTCCGTCGCGTACCTGGTGTAGGTAAAGTCCAGCTTTTTGGCGGAGAAAAGGCACTCCGCATATGGCTGGACCCGATGAAATTACACAGCTATGGGCTCTCTGTTACGGATGTATTAAGCGCCATCAGTCAACAAAACGTGATTGTTTCACCGGGCAGAACCGGAGATGAACCCGCGACGAGCAGCCAAGAGGTGACCTATCCAATAACGGTAAAAGGGCAGCTCTCTTCGGTTGAAGAATTTCGCAATATCACGATTAAATCACAGGTCTCAGCCGCCCGGGTGACACTGGCAGACGTTGCCCGCGTGGAATCCGGGTTGCAAAGTTACGCATTTGGCATCCGTGAAAATGGCGTGCCTGCAACGGCAGCCGCCATTCAATTGTCTCCTGGCGCAAATGCGATTAGTACTGCGTCGGGTATCCGCGCGCGGTTAACAGAACTGTCCGGTGTGCTTCCCGCGGGAATGACATTCACCGTGCCTTTCGATACGGCTCCATTTGTAAAGCTATCGATATTGAAGGTAGTTGAGACATTTGTTGAAGCCATGGTTCTGGTCTTTTTCGTGATGCTGCTTTTCCTTCACAAGATACGCTGTACGCTTATTCCTGCGATTGTGGCACCCGTGGCGCTGCTCGGCACATTTACCGTAATGCTATTAAGCGGTTATTCCATCAATATTTTAACCATGTTTGGAATGATACTGGCCATCGGGATTATTGTTGACGATGCTATTGTTGTGGTAGAGAACGTCGAACGACTGATGGAAGACAAAAAAATGTCTCCACAGGATGCAACGCGAGAAGCGATGCGTGAAATTACGCCGGCAATCATTGGTATTACGCTGGTGCTCACTGCAGTGTTTATACCAATGGCCTTTGCCAGCGGTTCTGTGGGTATTATTTATCGACAGTTCAGCATTTCGATGGCGATATCCATTTTACTGTCGGCATTCCTGGCGCTGACGTTAACGCCTGCGCTTTGTGCAACCCTGCTCAAACCACATGGTATTCATCAGGGTAAAAGCAGCGCATTTTCAGCGTGGTTTAACGCTCACTTTCATCGCCTCACTGCGTTTTACGCCACTGGTCTTGGATTTGTACTGAAGCGTACTGGCCGTATGTTGATGATCTACGCTGCATTATGTTTGGCATTGTTTGCCGGGCTGTCCTCCTTACCCTCATCATTTTTACCTGATGAAGATCAGGGTTATTTTATGTCCTCAATCCAGCTTCCTTCTGATGCCACGATGCAGCGGACGCTTAAGGTCGTCGATACATTTGAAGAGGAGATCGCTCATCGGCAGGCGGTAGAAAGTAACATTATGATCCTGGGATTTGGTTTCTCAGGGTCAGGCCAAAATTCGGCCATGGCATTCACCACCCTCAAGGACTGGAAACAACGCAAAGGAACCACGGCACAGGAAGAAGCTGACCATATTCAGTCCCAAATGGCAAACGTGCCGGACGCCGTAACAATGACTCTGCTGCCCCCGGCAATTTCTGATATGGGAACCTCATCCGGGTTCACTTATTATTTACAGGACAGAGGGGGGAAAGGCTATCAGGCACTCAAAAAGGCGGCCGATGAGCTTATTGTACAGGCAAATCATAATCCTCACCTTGCCGATGTCTATATTGATGGACTTGGTGAGGGAACAAGCCTTTCCCTGCATATCGACAGGGAAAAAGCGGAGGCCATGGGGGTATCGTTTGATGAAATAAATCAAACCATTTCCGTTGCAGCAGGTTCCAATTATGTGAATGACTATACCAATAATGGTCGGGTTCAGCAGGTTATCGTCCAGGCGGACGCGCCATACCGGATGCAGCCTGAACAACTTTTGGTTTTGTCTGTCAAAAACCGTCTGGGGCAGATGCTTCCATTATCCACTTTTGTGTCGCTTTCGTGGAATGTTGCACCGCAGCAACTGATACGCTATCAGGGATATCCTGCCATACGCCTAACCGGGAGTGCCGCACAGGGAAAATCGTCAGGTACCGCAATGGCGGCAATGGACAATCTGGCTAAGCACTTACCACCGGGGTTCGCCGGTGAGTGGGCGGGAAGTTCGTTACAGGAAAAAGAGTCTGCATCACAGCTTCCGGGTCTTATTGTGCTCTCGGTACTGGTGGTATTCATGGTGCTGGCTGCTCTATACGAAAGCTGGTCCATTCCCTTCGCGGTCATGCTCGTTGTTCCTCTGGGGCTGCTCGGCGCTGTGCTGGCCGTATCCGTTACGAATATGACGAATGACGTCTTTTTCAAAGTGGGTCTGATAACTCTGATTGGACTTTCCGCCAAGAATGCGATTCTGATTATCGAGTTCGCGAGACAATTGCTGAAAGAAGGAAAGAGCCTTATTGACGCGACATTGACGGCTGCAAAGCAACGCTTACGGCCAATTCTGATGACATCTCTGGCTTTTACATTAGGTGTTGTTCCGCTGATGCTTGCCAGTGGAGCCAGCGACAGCACACAACATGCGATTGGTACCGGTGTATTCGGCGGGATGATTAGCGGAACGCTACTGGCTATTTTCTTTGTTCCGGTATTTTTCGTGACGATCACACGATTTACTGGCATGCGAAAAGACAGGCCGGGGAATAGCCGGAACGGCTAATCTCTGCCCTGTGTTCCGGCCAGTTTAAAACAGACTTTTGCTGACCTGGCTGGCATTACATTTTCAAGGACATTATGAACATTATTACCACGCAAAGGTTAATCATTCGCCATTTTAAGAAAGAGGATGCGCCAGCACTTTTCGATTACCTCTCTTCACCACGTACTCCTTGCTTTAAGGATGAAAAGTTACATTCACTCGCTGATGCAGAGGTCGACGTGGCTAAACGAGCCTCTGACCCAGCACAGTATGCCGTTTGTCTAAAAGAAACCGATACCGTAATCGGACATCTTTTTGCGGACAATAGCAACGAGCCAGACAGCAATACCTGGTCAGTAGGCTGGCATTTTAATCAACGTTATGAACATCAGGGATATGCAAGCGAGTCAGTTGCTGCACTGTTTGATTATTTATTTAAAGTAAAAGGTGCCAGACGTTTGTACGCCTGGGTAGAAGTTTACAACCTGGCCTCTCAAAAACTCTGTGAACGTTTGCATATGCGACAGGAAGGTTGTTTTAAAGAGTTTGTCTCCTTTGAAAACGACGATGGTAAGGCAAGGTATGACGACACATACATCTATGCGTTACTGCATAAAGAATGGACGAAGTAGAGGGTGAAGAAAAATACATGCTCCTCGCTCAAAGCAGGCCTTCATCCCAGTCAGATTGCCCACGTCGTGCCAGAGACCTTCAAATATCGTTGCTGCGTTTTGCACGATGCTCACACCCAAACCAAAAAAAGCCCCTGCATATCAGCAGGGGCAAGCCATGTCAGAGCTTATTATTTATTAGTTAAACACCATCCCGCCGTCGATCAGCAATGACTGACCGGTCATATAATCAGAATCCGGGCTGGCAAGATAGGAGACGCAGGCGGCGACATCTTCCGGTTCGGACAGACGACCAAGGGTGATGCGTTTGGCGAACTCGGCGGTACCGTAGCCCAGCGGTTTACCGGCAGCTTCGGACACCTGGCGGTCAATTTCGGCCCACATCGGCGTTTTGACGATCCCCGGGCAGTAGCCGTTGACCGTGATGCCCAGCGGCGCGAGGTCGCGAGCGGCGGTCTGGGTTAAGCCGCGTACGGCGAATTTACTGGAGCTATACACCGCCAGCTCCGGGTTGCCGACGTGGCCGGCCTGGGAACAGGCGTTAATGATTTTCCCGCCGTGACCCTCTTTCTTAAAGGCCTCGACCGCCGCCTGAATGCCCCAGATCACCCCCTTAACATTGATGTTGTAGACTTTATCGACAATCTCCGGGGTAATGGACTCGATCGGCGTGGACGGCGCCACGCCGGCGTTGTTGACGATGACGTCGAAGCCGCCCAGCGTTTTGCGCGCCTGTTCGACAGCGGCAAACACCTGATCGCGGTCGGAGACATCCACTTTCACCGCCATGGCGCGGCCGCCGGCCTGGTTGATTTCGGAGGCGACCGCTTTGGCGGTGGCGTCGTTATAATCGGCAATGGCCACGGCAAATCCATCCTTCACCAGACGAAGGGCGATAGCTTTACCAATCCCCTGGCCGGCGCCGGTAACAAGTGCGACTTTTTTCATTTTCCTTTCCTTATTGTGATGACTTACAGAATCTGACTCAGATGCAGCTGACCCATCAGCAGCGGGTTATCGCGATAATCCACCGGGATGGCCACTACCGCCGGGCCGTCGACGTCCATCGCCGCGCGCAGGGTCGGCTCCAGCGCCTCAGCGCTTTCCACGGCAAACCCTTTGGCGCCGAAGGACTCGGCATAGGCTTTAAAATCCATCGGCCCGAACTCGACGCCGGACAGGCGCTGATATTTTTTCTCTTCCTGGATGGCCACCATGTTGTAACCGTTATCGACCCAGATCAGGTGCAGCACGTTGGCTTTCAGGCGGACGGCGGTCTCCAGTTCCATGCTCGACTGCAGGAAACCGCCGTCGCCGGAGACGGAGACCACTTTGCGCTCAGGATTGACCAGCCAGGCGCCGATGGCCCAGGGCAGGGCGACGCCCATGGTCTGCTGGCCGTTGGAGATCATCACCTGACGGGCGCGGAAGCTGTACAGGTAGCGGGCGATCCAGATATGGAAGCTGCCCATGTCCACGGTCAGCGTGACGTCGCTGTTGACGATATCCTGCATCGCGCGAACGATACGCAGCGGATGCAGGGCAAACTGATTCAGCTGCGCGCCGCGGCGGTCCAGCAGTTCGCGCTGGTGCTGGCGGTCGCGGAGGATCTCCGCCGCCTGCGGGGAGAGCACCAGCCGGCGATCGATATTTTGCGCCAGCTTGCTGAGGGTGCCGGCGATATCGCCCACCAGCTCGACGTCCGGGGTATAGTTGCGTTCTTCGTAGGCGGGCAGGACGTCGATATGCACCAGCGTCGCGTTGCCGCTGTTCCACATCGCCGGTTCATATTCCACCGGGCTGTAGCCGATGCAGATCACCAGGTCGGCGAGCTGCAACAGACGGTCCCCGGCCTGGTTGTTAAACAGCCCGACCCGGCCGGCGAAGCGAGAGAAGTTATCCTGATTTACCGCCCCGGCGGCCTGATAGGTGCTGGTGACCGGAATATGGCTGGCCTCCAGCAAACGGCGTAGCGCCGCGCTGTTTTCCGGCTGGCTGGCCATCAGGCCGAGCAGGAAGATCGGGTTCTTCGCCTGAGCGATAAGCTTCGCCACCTGGTCGATGGCGGCATCCGGCGCGGCGCCCATCTGCGGGGCCCCGCTGGCCGGCAGCACTTTGCCGCTGACCGGGCCATCGACCACATCCTGCGGCAGGCTGACGAAAGCGCTGCCCGGCCGGCCCTGCTCGGCGGCGCGGAAGGCGTTGGAGACCACTTCCGCCAGCGCGTCCGGCGCGGTCACCTCGACGGCGTATTTCGTCACCGGGCTGAACATCGCCACCGTATCCATACTCTGGTGGACCTGTTTGGCCTTATCGGCGCGTTTCACCGCGCCGCCCAGGGCCACCACCGGGTCGCCTTCGCTGTTGGCGGTGGCCATACCGGTGATCAGGTTGGAACAGCCCGGACCGGAGGTGACCAGCGCCACGCCCGCTTTACCGGTAATGCGCCCGACGGCGGCGGCCATAAAGGCGGCGTTAGCTTCGTGGCGTACCGGAATAATGCGAATGGAGGAATCCAGCAGTGAGTCGAATACCTTGTCGATTTTGGCGCCAGGGATGCCGAACACCTGACGTACCCCCTGGGCTTCCAGCTGGCTGACGACGAGATCGGCGCCGTGCGCCCACTGGCGTACCGGATACTGTTTGTCCATGTGACCCCCTTAACTTTCTACGGAACGGATGGCGGCATCGAGATTATCGGGATGCAGATTGGCCTGCAGGAACGCGCTGTCGGCGGGCAGGTCGATCATCAGCTTGTGAATTTCGCCGAAGGTCAATACCCCGTGGTCGAGCTGGTAATCCAGCAGGTGACCGCCGCCTTTGCGGTCATCGGTAATAAAGTGCTCGTGATACCCGGCGACGTTGATCCCCTGCATATGCTGCGGGGTACGGAAGCCGACCAGCACCCCTTCGCGCTGGTTAAAGCGGAACACCGGCTGATCGTCGAGGACGTCGGTCATCGCCCGGTACGGCGGCGTCTGGCGCGGCACGGTGCGGGTATGGGCATGGCGGAAATGGCCGTCGATGCGCAGGGCGCAGAACAGGTTGTCAGAGGGGATTTGCTGGTCGATCACCTCGTGCAGCTGCTGGCGGCTCACCGGATGGTCGAAGGTTTTCCGGTATTGCGGCTGGAACCAGGTCATCACCGCGAACGGCGTTTTCTGCTCCGGCTGGGCTTTGCGCGCGCTGCCGTCGGCCCGCAGCTGATAGACCTGACTGCTGAAGGCGATCAGCTCCCCGTCCAGCTCATTAAAGGTGCCGAGACCGAAATCGCCGTGCTTCAGCAGGTCCGCGATGGTGGTGCTGCCTTCGTAAACCCCGCTCAGCAGGGCGCTCATGAGCGATGTCTGATAGAGCACGCTCTCGGGATGCTGCGCGGAAAACGCCCGCAGGGTTTCGCACAGACTCTCTTCGCAGGTGCATTCAGCAGAATGATTCATATACCACTTCCTCGTTCAACAAATATAAGAAAGGTTAAATAAATGTTGACCCGATTCAGCTCACAGTTCCAATATAGAAACCATGCTGGTTTGAGACGTTTTCGATATGGAACTTCGTTATCTTCGCTATTTTGTCGCCGTCGCCAGGACGCGGCACTTCACCCAGGCCGCTAAGGAACTGGGTATTTCACAGCCTCCGTTAAGTCAGCAAATTCAGCGGCTTGAGCGCGAGGTGGGGACCCCGCTGTTTCGGCGTTTGACCCGCGGGGTGGAGCTCACCGAAGCCGGTGAGTCGTTCTATGAGGATGCCCGCCAGATCCTCGCCATGAGCGATGCGGCGCTGGAGAAGGCCAAGGGCATTGCCCGCGGGATGAACGGCAGCCTGTCGCTAGGCATTACCAGTTCTGATGCTTTCCACCCGCAAATCTTCACGCTGCTGCACCGTTTTCAGCTCGATCACCCCGGGGTGACCCTGCATCAGATGGAAGACAATATGGCCAATCTGATGACCGCCCTGAGCGAGGCCGAGCTGGACATCGCCTTCGTCCGTCTGCCGTGCGAGAGCAGTAAAGCCTTTAATCTGCGGATTATCGATGAGGAGCCGATGGTTATCGCGCTGCCGCGCGATAACCCGCTGGCGACGCAGCCGACCCTGGCCCTGGAGCAGCTGCGCGACGTGGCGCCGATCCTCTTCCCGCGGGAGGTGGCCCCGGGGCTGTATGAGCTGGTGTACAACAGCTGCCTGCGCGCCGGCATCGATATGGAGCGCGCCTGGCAGTCGTCGCAGATTTCGTCATCGCTGAGCATGGTCAATGCCGGGTTCGGCTTCGCGCTGGTCCCGCAGTCGATGACCTGCATTCAACAGCCGAATGTCAGCTATCACCCGCTCAGCGGGGCGCCGCTGAAGACCGATATCGCCATCGCCTGGCGGCGCTTCGAGCGCTCGCGCACGGTGAAACGCTTTCTGGCGATGTTCTGATCGTCGCGACGCCTGCGGTTTACTGCGCCACCCAGCCGCCGTCCATGTTCCACGCCGCGCCGCGCACCTGGGCGGCGGCGTCGCTGCACAGAAACAGCGCCATTTCGCCTAGCTGCTGCGGGGTGACAAACTCCCCGGAGGGCTGTTTTTCCGCCAGCAGCTGCGCGCTGGCCTGCTGCGGGTCGACCCCTTCGGCGATGCGCTTATCGATCTGCTGCTGCACCAGCGGGGTCAGCACCCAGCCGGGGCAGATGGCGTTGCAGGTGATGCCGCTGCGCGCGGTTTCCAGGGCCACGGTTTTGGTCAGGCCGACCACCGCGTGCTTGGCGGCGACATAGGCCGATTTCTCTTTCGACGCCACCAGGCCATGCACTGAGGCAATGTTGATGATGCGCCCCCAGTCGCGCTGGCGCATGCCTGGCAGCGCCAGGCGGGTGGTGTGGAAGACGCTGGAGAGATTGATCGCGATGATGTCGTTCCATTTGTCCACCGGGAACTGCTCCACCGGGGCGACGTGCTGGATACCGGCGTTATTGATCACGATATCGACGCCGCCGAAGGTGCTTTCGGCATAGCGCATCATCGCCTCGATCTGCCCGACGTCGCGCAGGTCGGCGTCGTGATAGCCGGGGATCTTGCCCAGCGCGGCGACTTCAGCCCGGGCGTGGCTGCTGTCGCCGAAGCCATTGAGCACCAGCTGGGCGCCTGCCTGCGCCAGCACTTTGGCGATCCCTAAGCCGATGCCGCTGGTGGAGCCGGTAACCAGCGCCGTTTTACCGTCTAAATTCATTTTATTACTCCTTCAATCGGGTCTCAGACAATGCCGGTCACATAGAACGTGGCAATGACAAACAGCACTGCGAGGCTTTTGATCACCGTGATGGCGAAAATGCCGCCGTAGGCCTGGCGATGGCTCAGGCCGGTGATCGCCAGCAGGGTGATCACCGCCCCGTTATGCGGCAGGGTGTCCATGCCGCCGCTGGCCATGGCGGCGACGCGGTGCAGGACCTCCAGCGGAATATTGGCGGCGTGGGCGGCGGCGACAAAGGTTTCGGACATCGCCGCCAGGGCGATGCTCATTCCCCCGGAGGCCGAGCCGGTGATCCCGGCCAGCACCGTGACGCTGATCGCCTCGTTTAACAGCGGATTGGGAATGGCCGCGAGGGCTTTCGACAGCACCAGGAAACCCGGCAGGGCGGCGATAACCGCGCCGAAGCCATACTCAGAGGCGGTGTTCATTGCCGCGAGAATCGCCCCGCCCACCGCCGTCCGGCTCCCCTCCGCCAGCCGGCCGCGAATATTGCGATAGCCGCAGACCAGCACCAGCACAATGCCGGAAAGCAGCGCCGCCTGCACCGCCCAGATGGCGGTGATTTTCCCCACCTCGGTGACGACAGGCTTCGCCAGACCCGGCAGGGTGAGCTCATGGCTGGCGCCGTACCATTGCGGGATCCAGTGGGTAAACAGCAGATTCAGCACCCCCACCAGCAGCAGCGGGGCGATTGCGATCAGCGGATGCGGCAGGTCGATGTCATCCGGGGTCTCCGGCTCATTTTGCAGATCGGTCCCATAGCCTTCGCCGCTGGCCTGCGCTTTGCGGCGCTGGCGCTCCAGCCACAGCAAACCGAAGAGGATAATGAACAGCGAGCCGATAAGCCCCAGCCACGGGGCCGCCCAGGCGTTGGTGCCGAAGAAGCTGGTGGGAATAATATTCTGGATCTGCGGCGTGCCGGGCAGGGCGTCCATGGTAAACGAGAACGCGCCGAGGGCGACGGTGGCGGGGATCAGCCGTTTGGGGATCCCGCTCTGGCGAAACAGCTCGGCGGCGAAAGGGTAAACGGCAAAGGCCACCACAAACAGCGACACCCCGCCGTAGGTCAGCAGGGCGCACACCAGCACGATCACCGGGATCGCGTGGCGGCGGCCGAGGATGCGGATGGCGGCGGCGACAATCGACCGTGAGAATCCCGACAGCTCAATCAGCTTGCCGAACACGGCGCCCAGCAGAAACACCGGGAAATAGAGCTTCACAAAGCCGACCATTTTTTCCATAAACAGGCCGGTAAAGGCCGGGCCGACCGCGCCCGGGTCGGTGAGCAGCACCGCGCCGAGGGCGGCGATCGGCGCAAAGAGGATCACGCTGTATCCACGGTAGGCTGCCAGCATCAGTAACGCCAGCGCGGCCAGGGCTATTATCACACTCATCACGACGTCTCACTCTCATTGTTATTGTAGGGGTACAGAACGCGATACTAGGGTTTCAGGGCGAAGCGGAGCTGGTGTTCCCGGCGCGACTGGATGCGCTGGCGCCGCGCCTCGTCCCAGCGGTAAAAGCCTTGCCCGCTGCGGGCGCCGGTGTTGCCTTGCGCCACTTTCTCCGCCACCAGCGACATCATCTCCGTACCGCTGGCCAGCTCTGGCAGCAGGTGCTGGCAGATATCCTGGACCGTCGCCAGGCCGGTCATGTCCGCCGCCTCCAGCGGGCCGACCATCGCATAGCGACGGCCCAGCGAGGCGCGCATCACCTGGTCCACCACCTCCGGGGAAGCGATGCCGCTGTGGACGATGTGCAGCGCTTCGCGCAGCAGGGCGAACTGCAGTCGGTTGCCGACAAAGCCCGGCGCGGCGCGGTTGAGCACCACCGCTTCCAGCGCGCAGCCGGCGCAAAAGTCGCTTACCTGGCGCGCCAGATGGGGCAGCGTGGCGCTCCCGGGCACCACTTCCACCAGCGGGATCAGGTGCGGCGGATGCCAGAAATGGGCGATCAGCAGGCGTTCCGGAAGGCGCATGCCCTGCGCCAGCCGATCCGGCGGCAGGCCGCTGGTGTTGCTGGCGATAATCGCCTCGTCGGCGATCAGCGTTTCCAGTTCGGCATACAGGGCGTGCTTCAGCGCCAGCCGTTCGGGGATCGCTTCAATCAGCAGCGTGGCATCGGCCAGCGCCTGCAGCGCCGGGGTGGGGATTAAACGGCTCAGCACGGCGTCGCGGTCGGCGGGATCCTGCTGACCGCTCGCCTCCAGCTCGCGCAGGATCGCCCCGGCCACAGTGGGCACCTCGGCAAGACGTTGCGGATCGGTGTCATACAGGCGGACGGCGTGACCGTGACGGGCGAAATGACAGGCGATGCCGACGCCCATCAGTCCCGCGCCGAGTACCGCCAGACGTGGTGTAAACATAGTGGCTCCTGTTAACGTTGAAGGGTCATGGCGATGCCCTGGCCGCCGCCGACGCACAGGGTGGCCAGCCCTTTACCGGCGCCCCGGCGCTGCATCTCATGCACCAGGCTGACGAGGATCCGGCAGCCGGAGGCGCCGATGGGATGGCCGAGGGCGATGGCGCCGCCGTTGACGTTGACCTTCTCGCTGTCCCATTCGAGCAGCTGACCGACGGCCAGCGCCTGGACGGCAAAGGCCTCGTTGGCTTCGATAAGATCCACCTCGTCCAGCGTCCAGCCGGCATGCTGCAGCGCTTTGCGGCAGGCGCTCACCGGGCCGATGCCCATCACCGACGGGTCGACCCCGGTGACCGCCGCGCTGACGATGCGCGCCAGCACCGGCAGCCCAAGCTCGCGCGCTTTATCGACGCTCATCAGCAGGACCGCCGCGGCGCCGTCGTTCAGGGATGAGGCATTCCCGGCGGTGACGCTGCCGTCAGCCGGGCGAAACGCCGGGCGCAGCTGGGCCAGCTGCTGCTCGCTGGTCTCCGGGCGCGGTTGTTCATCGTCGGTCACGACACGCGGCGGTTTTTTGCCCTGCGGGACGCTGACCGGGACGATCTCCTCGCGAAAGCGTCCGGCGGCGATAGCGGCCGCCGCTTTGCGCTGGGAGCTGGCGGCGAAGGCGTCCTGGCGCTCGCGGCTGATATCGAAGGCATCGGCGAGGTTCTCGGCGGTCATGCCCATGTGGTAGTCGTTAAAGGCGTCCCACAGGCCGTCCTGGATCATGCTGTCCTGCAGGCTGGCGTGGCCGAAACGCAGGCCGTCGCGGGCGCCGTGCATCAGATAGGGAGCATTGCTCATGCTCTCCTGGCCGCCGGCGATAACGATCCCGGCGTCGCCGCAGCGGATCGCCTGCACCGCCTGCTGAACCGCTTTCAACCCGGAGCCGCACACCAGATTGACGGTGACCGCCGGGGTGTCCACCGGCAGGCCGGCCCGCAGCGCGGTCTGGCGCGCCGGGTTCTGCCCGCAGCCGGCGGTGAGCACCTGGCCGAAAATCAGTTCATCGACCGCCGCGGCGGGCAGCTGGCAGCGTTCAAGCAGGCTGCGCACCACCGTCGCGCCGAGGTCGACGGCGGAAAGCGGGGCGAAGGCGCCGCGAAAGCTGCCGACCGGGGTGCGTACTGCAGCAACAATGGCAATATCGGTCATGTTCTCTCCTTAGCTGAAGCGCATTTCGCGCACGTCGTCGGCGACGATCAGCCGTCCCGCCGTTTTACGCATCACCTCGTCGGGGCTGACCCCCGGAGCCACTTCGCGCAGGACAAACGCCCCGTCGACAATGTCCAGCAGGGCCAGGTCGGTGAGCACCCGGCGAATGCAGCCCACGCCGGTGAGCGGCAGGGTGCACTGCGGCAGCAGTTTGGATTCGCCGTTCTTTGAGGCGTGGGTCATGACCACGATGATGTTCTGCGCGCCGGCCACCAGGTCCATGGCGCCGCCCATCCCCTTAACCATTTTCCCGGGGATCATCCACGAGGCGATATTCCCCGCGACGTCGACCTCAAAGGCGCCAAGAACCGTAAGATCGACGTGGCCGCCGCGGATCATGGCGAACGACTGGGCGGAATCGAAGATCGCCGCCCCGGTTTGTGCGGTGACGGTCTGTTTGCCGGCGTTAATCATGTCGGCGTCGATGGTTTCCTCATCGGGAAATTCGCCCATCCCCAGCAGGCCGTTCTCCGACTGGAGCATCACTTCAATACCGGCGGGGATATAGTTGGCCACCAACGTCGGGATACCGATCCCGAGGTTAACGTAGTCGCCGTCGCGCAGCTCCTGGGCGACGCGCATCGCCATTTGTTCACGGGTTAGCATCTCAGTGCCCTCCGGCGCGCAGGGTGCGCTGTTCAATACGTTTTTCGAATTGCCCGACGATCAGCCGGTCGACATAGATCCCCGGGGTGTGAATGGCGGAGGGCGGCAGTTCGCCCGGCGGCACGATCTCTTCCACCTCCACCACCGTAATGCGCCCGGCGGTGGCCATCAGCGGGTTGAAATTCTGCGCGGTGTGGCGGTAAACCACGTTGCCGTACCAGTCAGCTTTCCAGCCCTTCACGAGGGCGAAATCGCCGCGAATGGCCTGTTCGAGAATGTAATTTTTACCGTCGAACTGGCGCACCTCTTTGCCTTCGGCGACCGGGGTGCCGTAGCCGGTGGCGGTGTAAAAGCCGGGGATCCCGGCGCCGCCGGCGCGGATTTTTTCCGCCAGCGTTCCCTGCGGGGTGAGCTCTACCGCCAGCTCGCCGCTCAGCACCAGCTGTTCAAAAAGCGCGTTTTCCCCGACGTAAGAGGCCACCACTTTGCTGACCTGGCGCGATTCCAGCAGCATGCCGAGACCGAAGCCGTCGACGCCGCAGTTGTTGGAAACCACCGTCAACCCCTGCACCTGGCGGCGCTTCACCTCGGCGATCAAATTTTCGGGTATACCGCACAGGCCGAAGCCGCCGGCGAGCAGCGTCATGCCGTCCGTTAACCCTTCCAGCGCCGCTTCGTAGCTGGCGACGCGTTTATCCAGTCCTGCCATCTTGTCTCTCCTGCCTTGCGATAGCCTTATCATTGGCGCTGGCGACTGATTTGATAATTTTGAATTTGTGACCCACTCATTTGGAAACTTTATTAATTTCCTGTTAACTAATTTCTTTCAATTAGTTAACAGGATGAAAAATGAGAATGAGTGTCAAACAGTTACGCGCGTTTTTAGCGGTAGCTCACACTCTCAATTTCGCCCACGCCAGCGAAAGGCTGAATCTGTCGCAGCCAGCTCTCAGCCTGACCATCAAAGGGTTAGAGGAGGCGCTGGGGGGCGCGCTGCTGCAGCGCAGCACCCGCAAAGTGACCCTCACCCAGGAGGGGGAACTCTTTCTGCCGATGGCCCGTCAGCTGCTGGCCGACTGGGATAACGTCGAGGAGGCGATGCGTCAGAGCTTTACCCTGCAGCGGGGCAAAATCTCGGTCGCCGCGATGCCGTCGTTCGCCGCCAACGTTCTGCCGGAGGCGCTGAAAGCCTTCCGCGACCGCTATGCCGGGGTGAACGTCACGGTGCATGACGTGATAAATGAGCAGGTGATCGAGATGGTGCGCGAGGGGCGGGTGGAAATGGGTATCGCTTTCGAGCCATCGCCCAGCCACAACCTGCTGTTTACCCCGCTGGCGGTGGACCGCTTCGTGGCGATCGTTCCCCGGCAATCGCCGCTGGCGAAGAAAAAAAAGCTCACCTGGCAGGAGCTGTTAACCCTCGACTTTATTACCCTCCAGCGCCCTTCGGCGGTGCGCCTGATGCTGGAGGAGGCGCTGGCGCGCAGCGGGCGTCAGCTGGACGTGGCCCTGGAGAGCCATCAGCTGGTGACGGTGGGGAGAATGGTGGCCAGCGGGCTGGGGGGCAGCGCGGTGCCAGCGCTATGCAAAACGCAGATGGCCTCGCTGGGGGCGGTGTGCATTCCGCTTAGCGATCCGCCGATTGAAAAGTGCGTTGGGGCGATTTATGCCGGACATCTGCCGCTGTCGAAGGCGGCGCAGGCGCTGCTGGATACGCTGAAAGGGTTTTTACCCAGCTGAGGGAGCGGGAGGCAAAAAAACCGGCCCGCGGGCCGGTTTGATAATCAGATTTTGCAGGCGTCGCCGCAATCGTCATCGGCAACGATCGCCTGGGCTTTTTTGTCCGCTTCTTCCAGACGCTCCGCGTTGCGCTCTTCCGCTTCATCCAGGCCGCTGAAGACCAGGTTATCGAGATCAATTTCCATAAGTTACCTATCGTTGCTGGTTTTGGATCAGCGTCAAGTATAGGGTAAAACCGCCCGCGGATGTACCCGCGCTTCGCGCCGAACGCACAGAGCGTTAAGTCGCTGGGCGACGGGCATCACCTACCATAATTAATCGTTGACAGGATGGCGTTAATTTTAATTATCGTCGGCAGAACAATTTCCTGCCGCAATATTAAATGAAAGGACAACGAAGGTGTAATTAAGCGTTGACGAATATCTTTTATGTTAATATGGCCGCGATTATGGATGAATCTATGGATCTTAATCAATGGGACATACTGTTGCAGGCGCCATCAAAGAATGGCGTAAACATAATAAAGTGATCGGTCAGGTCAAAATAAACTATAAAAAAATTTTACGAAAATGCAGAGAGCTCTCGCTCGCAGGAGGTAAGTACAGAGAATATCAAGGACTTTGCGCCAAATATCAGTGCGCGCGGTTGACCGCCGTAACCCAGGGGCTGGTGCCTTTCGAGGATAAACCCTTTAAGGCCTATCTTAATAAACGGATGTCAAAACGGCGCAAGCTGGATATTGCCCACGGTTCGCTGAATTTTATCGAGAAAACATTTCAGCCGGATGTGCTGCCGCAGCTCTATAACGTGGCGGATTTTGGCCGGGCGATGTTTGCTATTCCTTTGAAAAATGGCGATAAGCTTGACGTTAAGCTGCTGGCGTCGCCGTTTCAGGAGGAGGGTGAACTGATGCTGCAGCTGTTTCTCGGCGACCGTCGCGTCTATAGCGTCTGTTTTTCCTGTACCGACGATGGCCGCGCCTATATCGGCGGTATTCAGGGCGGGAAAGATATCACCAATGAAGAGGTGAAGGCGCTGACCAAAGAGCTGCATGGCGCGCGGCCGAAAAATATCATCATGAGCGTGCTGTATGGTTTCTTAGGCTATTTCAACATCACCACGGTCTACGCGATCGATTCCGATTACCACGTGAAAAGCGATCTGGTGAAAGCCAGTTACTCATCGCTGTGGCTGGAAATGGGCGGTGAGAAACAGGCTCGCGGCTGGTATAAACTGCCGGCGCAAGAGATCAAAAAAAGTATTGAAGAGGTGAAAAGTAAACACCGCAGCCAGTTTATTAAGCGCGAAGGCATTAAAGAGCTGATTCAGCTCGATATGGCCAACGCCCTGCGGCAAATCACCTTGCGTTCGCGGGTGAATTAACGCCTCTTATACGTCAGGCGGACAGCAGGGGGCTGTTGTCCGCCTGACGATATCCTCTCTTTACTGGCCGCTTTCGCCGACCGGCGGCGACGCGGAGGCGGCGAGCAGCGGGGCGCTGCGCCACCACACCATCAGCGCGACCAGCGCGATAACGCTCAGCACCCCGAAGGCGGTGGCAAAGGAGTAGCGTCCGGCGATAGCGCCGGTTAACGCCGGACTCATTGCCGCCCCGGCCCCCTGCATCAGCATCACCACGCTCTGTCCGGCGTTGACGTGCCCGCTGCCGCGCAGCAGCGAGACGATAAAGCTGGGCACCGCCACCCCCAAAATCCCTGCCGCCAGACCATCAAGAATTTGCACCGGGACCATCATCGCCGGGGCGTCGCTGGAGGCCGCCAGCGCCGCGCGGATGGGCATGATCAGCAGCGCCAGCAGAATGCATCGCCAGTAACCATATTTGTCGATGCTGCCGGCGACCCGAATGGCCACCGGGATCATCACCACCTGCGAAATAATTACCGTGGCGGCGGCAAACAGCCCCGGATTGAGGTGTCCCGGCGCGGCGGCGATCCGCATGCTCAGCATCGGCAACAGCGCGGCGTTGGCGAGATGGAACAGCATCAGGGTCACGCCGGCGATCAGCAGCGGCGTATGGCGGAACAGGATGGCAAACCCAGGCAGAGAGGGCGGGACGGCCGACTCGAGGCCGCGGGCGGCGTCATCGTCGATATCGCTGCCGCGGATCGCCAGCAGGGCGATGAGGGTGAACAGGGTGGTACCGGCCATCAGAATGAAAATACCGCCGATGCCCCAGTACCAGGCGATGGCCCCGGCAATCAGCGCGGTGAAGAAATTCCCCGCGTGGTTGAAGGCTTCGTTTTTGCCCATCTGGGCGCTAAAGCCGCGCTGTCGGGTCAGCCCAAGGGTGATCCCGGCGATTAACGGTCCGACAAAGGCCGCGCAGATCCCGCTGGCGACTTGCGAAAGGGCCACCACGCTGGTCTTCTGACTGAACCAGAGCAGCAGGGTGGTCAGGGTTATCACCAGGCAGACCACGGCCAGCAGCACGCGCTTATGCCGCGAGGTGTCGGTGATGAAGCCGGCGGGCAGGGTCGCCAGCAGGCCAGCAACGCCGCCGATGGTCATCAACAGGCCGATATCCTCCGCCTGCCAGTGACGCTGGGTGAGAAAGATCCCCAGAAACGGCCCGAGGCCGTCGCGAACGTCGGCGATAAAGAAGCTGGTCAAACATAAAGCCCGCAGTGAACGAAGCGACATTTTATACCTTTAGCATGAGCGATCCGCGGATCAGCGGCGGACCAGGGCGGTCATGGCGTGCGCCACGGATAATGGTCGGGATCGGACCCGGCAGAGAGCGTCATCCTTTATCGCACCGTTCGATGAAAGCAAAATGTCCCGCTGTCTTCGGGTAACGTGGCAATGCAACATACCTGCTCGTCGCGGCTTCCGCCAGAGGTCTACGAAAGTTCTGTAACGGGGCAACCGCGCCGCAGCCTGCGCCGCGGGGCTATCAGCGTTCGTCTGCTTTAACGATCTGCAGCGCGGCGGGATTCGCCACGCTGCCGCTGGCGGTGACGAACCCCGGATGGACGGCCTCGCCGCTGACGCTATCCACCAGCGCAATATGCGGCGCGCTGTGCAGCACCTGCTGGTGGCCCCATTCCATCAGGGCGAACAGCACCAGCGCCAGGCTACGGCTTTTATCGGTGAGAACATATTCATAGCGCTCGCGAGCCCCCGCTTCCCGGTAGGGGACTTTGCGGAGCAATCCCATTTCGGTCATTGTTTTCAACCGGGTGGTGAGCGTCTGGCGGGTGATATGGGTATGCGTCTGCATCGTTTCAAAGCGCGTCACACCGTAAAACGCCTCGCGGAGGATCAGCAGCACCCAGCGGTCACCGAGTATTTTGGCTCCTTCCGCCAGGCCGCACAGCTCCGGATCGAGGTAGGGCAGTGATTTATTTTTTGACATCGCGAGATTGACCTTCTACTCTGAGTTTGAATTTTAGACTTAGATGCTAAGGAGCATAGCGTGCCATTTGTTAACGTGCAAACCATTAAAGGGATCATGACCGCGGAACAGAAAAGTGAGCTGCTGCGGCGGATGACCGATCTGCTGGTGGAGATTGAGGGGCAGGGCGATCCGCAGTTCCGGCAGTCGGTATGGATCCGCATTGATGAACATGACCCGGAACAGTGGAGCCTGGGGGGCGTCCAGCCGACGGCCGCGATGATTGCGGCTAAATTCGCCGCGGCGCGGCGCGACTGATCCCCTGAATAAACCGGGCTGCGAAGCCCGGCCCGGCGATCTGGCGCAGAAGAGGAGTCAGATCGCCGGGTAATATTGCTATTCGCTATGGTGCAAAAGCGTATTTTGCGGCTAAGGTAACGGTCAGGGAACCCAACAAACAGGGCGCGATGCCAGACGGCCAGCCTGGCGCCACTCTCACACCGGTGAAAACAACGGATGTCTACAGAACAGATGCTGCCGCTGGCGGCGCAGAATAAAAATATCATCCGCTTGGCCGCCGCTCAGGCGCTGGCCGGCGCCAACTCGGTGGTGTTCTACGCCACCGGCGCTATCGTCGGCAATACCCTCGCCCCCAGCCCGTCGCTGGCCACGCTGCCGATCACCCTGTTTGTGCTGGGGATGGCGGCCTCTATTTTGCCTTTCGGCGCGCTGGCGCGAAAGCGGGGCCGCAAAGCCGCGTTTATGGCCGGTACCGGCGCCGGGGTGGTCACCGGTCTGGCGGCCGCTCTGGCGGTGGTGCTGGGCTCTTTTCCGCTGTTTTGCTTCGCCGCGATGCTCGGCGGCGCCTATGCCGCGGTGGCGCTCAGTTTTCGCTTTGCCGCCACCGACGGCGTCGCTCCGGAACGTCGCGCCCGCGCGCTGTCGCTGGTGATGGGCGGCGGCGTGGCCGCCGGGATCATTGGCCCGATGCTGGTCACCGGCACCATGCACCTCTGGCCGACCCATACCTTCGCCTTCACCTTTCTCGCTCAGGCGCTGGTGGCGGCGCTCGCCGCCATTCTGCTGGCAGGCGTGACGTCGGCAGAGCCCGCGGCGGCCAGCGTGCGCGGAGGGCGGCCGCTGCGCGAGATTATCCGCCAGCCGGGCTTCGCCACCACGGTGTTCAGCGGGGCGGTGGCCTATATGGTGATGAATTTTCTGATGACCGCCGCGCCGCTCTCCATGCATATGCACGGTCTTTCCCAGCAGGCCGCCAACCTCGGGATCCAGTGGCATGTGATGGCGATGTACGGCCCGGGATTTGTCACCGGCCGGTTGATCCAGCGCTTCGGCGCCGTGCGCATGGCGGCGGCGGGATTGCTGATCACCGGCGCGTCGGTGGCGGTCGGTCTCAGCGGCGTCGGGGTATATCATTACTGGCTGTCGCTGATTTTGCTCGGCATCGGCTGGAACTTTGGCTTCACCGGCGCCTCGGCGAAAATCATCGATTTCCACCGCCCGGAAGAGAAGACCCAGGTGCAGTCGCTCAACGATTTTCTGGTCTTCGGCGTGATGATCGTGGGTTCGTTTTCGTCCGGCGTTCTGCTCAACGCCTTCGGCTGGAACGCGGTGCTGTGGGGCTCTCTGGTGCCGGTGGGGCTGGCGCTGTTCACCCTGCCGCTGCGCCCCTTATCGCCACCCCGCGCTTAGCGCCAGGTCTGCCGCTGCGCGGGCCGTTTTTTTGCGCTTTTCGCAAATGCGTTGCCAAACTTTATCAAAGCCAGCGCGTGGGAAAACGTCACATACGCGACATGCTGTAGTAATGTCTACAGCATGACAATGCATCTCCTGACCCTCAACCTGACGATGTCTCAAGCCGCTGAACCCTGAAGAGCACGTCAGCACGCGGGTGACCTTCGACGTTCTGGCCCGACGCAGTGCTCTGGAGGCCGCGATCCCCGATACCCTGGGGCGGCTTATCCACTTCCTGGACGTCGGTGGGGTACCGACCCCGGAGGCGGCGGGAGTGGAGAGTGTGCTTGCAGGGCTGCGGGAAACCATTACGGACGATCACCAACTGCTGGCGGCAGCCTGCTCGCTGTTCGACGGCCTACTGAGATCCTGTGAAATGAGGTCTGGCAATCATGAGCAAAACGGTGGTTCTTCCGCAGAGTGACAGTCCTTCCGTCGTCGCCTCCGTCTCCTTCTGGCAGGCCTTTCGCTTCTGGCTGAAGCTCGGCTTTATCAGCTTCGGCGGGCCTGCCGGGCAGATCGCCATGATGCACCAGGAGCTGGTGGATAACCGCCGCTGGATCTCGGAAGGACGATTCCTGCACGCGCTCAACTTTTGTATGGTCCTGCCCGGCCCGGAGGCGCAGCAGCTGGCGACCTATATCGGCTGGCTGATGCATAAAACCTGGGGAGGCGTCATCGCCGGGGTGCTGTTTATTTTGCCCTCGCTGGCGTTACTCATCGCGCTGGGGTGGATCTACCTCGTCTGGGGAGATGTCGCGGTGGTGGCGGGGATTTTTTATGGCATCAAACCCGCCGTGGCGGCGATCGTGCTGCAGGCGGCGCACCGCATCGGCTCGCGGGCGCTGAAAAATCGCGCCTACTGGGCCATCGCCGCCGCTGCCTTTGTCGCTATTTTTGCGCTGAACGTTCCTTTTCCGCTGATCGTCCTGACCGCGGCGATCGTCGGGTTTATCGGCGGACGGATGGCGCCGGCGACATTCGGCAAAGCCGACGCCCACCGTGCGCAGAGTCATCCCGGCGGGGCCGCCATCATTGATGACGCGACGCCGATCCCGGCCCATGCCATTTTCAGCTGGCGGCGTACCGCCCAGGTACTGATCGCCGGGATGCTGCTGTGGCTGGTGCCGATGGCCGCTCTGACGCTAATGCTGGGCTGGGCGCATCCGCTGACCCAGATGAGCTGGTTCTTTACCAAAGCCGCACTGATGACCTTTGGCGGGGCGTATGCCGTCCTGCCTTACGTTTACCAGGGGGCGGTAACCCACTATGGCTGGCTGACCGCAGGGCAGATGATGGACGGCCTCGCCCTTGGGGAATCCACCCCCGGGCCGTTGATCATGGTGGTGACCTTTGTCGGGTTTGTCGGCGGCTACACCAAAGCGGTATTGGGCGTCGATGATGTGCTGCTGGGGGGCATCGTGGCGGCGTGCCTGGTGACATGGTTTACCTTTTTGCCCTCGTTTATCTTTATTCTCGCCGGCGGTCCGTTTATTGAAACCACGCATAATAAAGTGGGATTTACCGCGCCGTTGACTGCTATCACCGCCGCGGTGGTGGGCGTTATCCTGAATCTGGCGCTGTTTTTTATCTGGCATAGCGTCTGGGGACCGTCCGGTTTCGACCCATGGTCTGCGGCCATTGCTCTCGCCGCCGCCGGGCTGCTGTTTCGCTATAAGTGGAAGCTGACCTGGGTACTGGCCGCTGCCGCCGCGGTGGGCCTTATCGTCCATATGGCGGGACTGTCCGGCGCAGGATAAGGTCGGCGTCGGGCTGAGATAGACCTGGATAGATGGGGGAGTGGGGAAGGAGGCCAGTGCCTGTGCAGGCCCTGGCCGGATGGGGAGCACTTATTTATCTACGGGAGGCTCCACCGCGAGATGCAATTGACAATATTGTTCAACTCCTTCTTTAAGCATCTTAATAATCATTAGCAGCATGGGTAAGTACGGAACGAACTTAACAAGCAGTGAGCCCGTAGTTCCGTCAAGCAGCGTCAGCGCGGCATCCACTTTCTTTTTCCATGTTTTGTTATATTCCACGCAAAAATTCTTTACATCGGCTGGCTGCGTTGAACGGGCAATCTGTTCGAGTTCTTCGATGGCGTTGAGTGCCGCTTTTATTTTCTCAATATCAGTTTGTTGTGTCATGTTAGCCTCGTAGTAACAGGAGAAAGAGGATTAACTCATTTTTACTTCCAGGTTTGTGGCTTAAAGAAAAGCCACGGTAAGGTGTAATCGTACAGCGCTTTCACCGGCACTACGGATAAGTGGAAATGCTTATCGTGCGGGCTGGCGCCATGGTAATCGCGCCATACCCATGGCTGGACAGAAGCGCTAATAATATGTTTGTTCCAGATAATGTATTTAATTCGTTTGTCTTTGCTGTCGACCAGTGCATTGACAATCGCCTGAGCATCACACCCCTGAGCGGGATCGTGCGTAATATCGATAGCCGTAACCACACCAATATTTCCATCCAACACCTGCGGGTTATGATCCGAGTTGGTGTGGGCATGATGTTCATCACCAATGGTGCCATCGCTGGCCTTATTGCGGTGCGGAGCATATTGATTAATCTGATCTCTGAGTATCAGCAGACTCTTTGCGACACGCCATACCATGTTATTTATCCTCCGGATTGAAACAGGGGTTTGAGCTGACCGGTTCTGCGCCAGGAACCATGTCCTGATAAACCGGAGATGGGGGGAGAGGATCGACTACTGCATCCGCTTTCACGCTGTTGACTTGTTGCTTCTTCAGGTTCTTCACTTGCAAAAGATAATTAAGGATAGCGTTCCAGAACGCAGACCCTCCGCTCGCCATCAAGCCAATACATAATGTCATCAGATCCGGGTGTTTAAAGGCCGAAAAACTGCCGGCGACGAAGGGTTGCGTCAAAAACGCCGTCACAATTCCGGCCCCCACCGCTAATAGCTGCAGGGCAGATTTGCGTTTTCCTTCTATGACTGGATCCTGCTTTTCCAGATTAAGCCAGGGAAAATACCCTTTAATAATCTCTACCACTCTTTCCGAGGCGATACTAATGGCGATCAGCATCGTAATGATGTTTTCAAGTTGCGAAGAAATGGCATCGCTCATATCACCCTCACTATTTCTGTGTTGAATAAAAATAAATGACAACGTTTTTAACAAGTGTTTACTGCACAGGAATAATTCCTGGCGGGTAAGTTTCACGGTCATTTTTTATTGTTCAGGTAGGGAAGGGGCAAGTGATAATTTAATGATCGCGAATAATAAACTATTTGCCAGTACCTACCAGAAATGACAATTTAACTCGAGAGCAATATTGAACCGTGAATTTAACCCGCGATAATAAATTTATCGTCGCTTTTTTGATGAGTATAACGGAGGAAACAGAGACGCCACTCATTCATATGAATGAGTGGCGTAAAAAAACTCGCCGTGCGGGCAGGGGGAAGAGAAACGGGCCCGCTCCGCGTTAGCCCGCACGCGGAGCGGAGCGGGGCTATCAGGTCGCGGGAGTTTCGCGGGTGGCCCGCGCCAGCGGGTTGCTGTCCAGTTCCAGCTGGTCGCGCAGCGCCCAGCCTCGCAGCTTGCCGGGGTTAAGCAATCCCGCCGGGTCGAGAGATTGTTTCACCGCCACCACGTCAGGGCGAATCACCCCTTGTTTGCCGTCCTCAACCTGCAGCACGTGGGGGTTGTTAATTTTGACGTCGTTATCGCGAAATATCTGCATGATCGCGTTGAGACGTTCGGGCGTGGTATAGCGCACCAGCTGCAGACCGCTGGCGGTGAGGTTGCCTTCGATATCGCGCAGAAATTCAATATGGGACATCACCTCCCCGGCGAAATGCTGTTCCATCTGTAAAATTTGCTGCGTATAGCGCTGCGGATCAAACGCGGTCTGCAGATAGGTCAGCGTATTGTCCACCTTGAGCGCATGCAGGGTGGTGTGGTTCCAGCAGTATTCCATTAACGAGCCATTGCGCGCCCGGGCCTCATCGCTGGCCTGGCGGATGGCGTTGTCCCCGCGATGGCGCTGTAACAGGCTGGCGCACACGCCTTCGCTCTCTTCGGCGATCAGGCTGATAACCGCATGCTGCCCGGCGCGGTAACGATCGTTGAGGTGGCTAAAATAGTCAGCGATCGGCGTGGCCAGCAGCGCGACCTGGCGCTTCACCAGCCCCGGCGAGCGGACGCAGGCGTTGGCATAGTTCAGGGCATCGGCGAAATCGTCAAACACGTCCAGGCGTTCTATCCACTGGTGCACGGGAGCCAGCGCCAGCTCAACCTCAAGAATGATGCCGTTGGTGCCGTAGGCATGATGCAGCAGCAGCGCTTCGGGTGCCGGGACGGTCAGTACGCGAGGGACCGGCTCGACGGTCATCACTTTGACGCTGAGCACATTGCCGGGCGCCGCCAGCGGCCCATAGTTGATGGAGCCGATGCCGCCGAACCCGCCGCCGTAAAGGCCGCCCAGGCTCGCCAGGCGGTAGGTCGACGGCATACAGCGCAGCTCCCAGCCCGTCGGGCGGGCGGCGGTTTCGATGTCCGCCAGGCGAATGCCGGCCTGGGCCCTCACCGTGCCGTTGCCGAGGGCGACGATCTGGTTGAGCCCGGTCATATCCACCAGCATCCCTCCTTCGAGAGGGACCAGCTGTCCATAGTTGCCGGTGGCGCTGCCGCGCAAGGTCAGCGGCAGCTGATGCTGCGCACAGGCGGCGACCAGCTGGCGCAGCTCCTCTTCATCGCGCGGGCGAACCACCGCGTCCGCCTGTTTTCCCGCCAGCTGCTCGGCGAGTACCGGACTGAACCAGTGAAAATCGCGGGAAAGCCGTTTGAGTTTCGCCGGCTGCAGGGTCCACTCCAGCGCCGGGAGTGCCTGCTGGATCGCCGCGACCGCTTGTTGACGCTGTTCATCAGTCATCATTCTTTTTCCTGTTCGTCAGCAAAACATTAATGAGATTGCACGGCTTCGCTTTCATGCCAGGCGCTGAGCGCCCGGCGCGAGACCCAGGACATCACGCCGAACAGCGCGATCCCGGCGAGAGAGATCAGCAGCAGCGCGGCAAACATCAGCGGGATATCCAGCTGGTAGCCGGCCTGCAGGATCTGATAGGCCAGCCCGGTATTGGTCCCGCCAGTGCCGGCGACAAACTCCGCCACCACCGCGCCAATCAGCGACAGCCCGCTTGAAATACGCAGCGCGCCGAAGAAATAGGGCAGCGCCGAGGGGATACGCAGCCGCACCAGCGTTTGCCAGCGGCTGGCGTGATTGAGGCGGAAATAGCTCAGCAGGCCGGGGGAGACGCTGCGCAGTCCCTGGGTGGTATTGGAGATGATGGGGAAGACCGCCATCAGAGTGGCGCACACCACCAGCGAGAGGGTGGCGTCCTTCACCCAGATGATGATCAGCGGGGCGATGGCGACGATCGGCGTCACCTGCAAAAACACGATGTAGGGAAACAGGGCGGTCTCCACAAAGCGGTTCTGCACCAGGATAAACGCCACGGCGGCGCCGATGACAATCGACAGCAGAAACGAGATCAGGGTGATCTTGAGGGTGAACAGCAGCGCCAGCAGCAGCGGCGTGAGATGCGTCCACAGGCTGTCCAGCATCACCAGCGGCGACGGCACCAGAAAGGCCGGGATGCGGAAATAGCTTACCGCGCCCTGCCAGAGGAGCACCACCGCCACCGCGACGAGGGTCGGATAGAGAATTTTGAGAAAACGCGGATGCTGGATCCACGGCGTTGAGGTTGTGGTCTTCATATTATGGCTCCATACCGGACTGGCTGGCCTGCAACAGACTGTCCTGCAGCTGACGGGCATACAGGGAAAATGCCGGACTGACGCGGAACGCCTCGCTGCGCGGGAACGGCTCCCGGATGGCGATATCTTCCACCACCCGTCCGGGACGGGCCGCCATCATGATCACCCGCTGCGAGAGAAACACCGCTTCGTGGATCGAGTGGGTGACGAAGACCACCGTCAGATTCTGCTCCTGCCACAGGCGCAGCAGATCGCTGTCGAGCTTGTTCCGCGTAATTTCATCCAGCGCGCCGAAGGGCTCATCCATCAGCAGCAGCTTTGGCCGGGTGACCAGGCCGCGGGCGATGGAGACGCGCATTTGCATGCCGCCGGAGAGTTCGCGCGGCAGGACGTCGGCGAACTTGCCGAGCCCCACCAGCTCAAGGACTTCACTCACCCGGGTGTTGCCCTCCGCCCGCGGCACGCCGGCCAGATCCAGCGGCAGCCTGACGTTATTGCGCACGCTGCTCCAGGGCATCAGGGTGGCCTCCTGGAAGACGAACGAGAGCGGATGCTGGGCTTTTTCCCGGCTGTCGCGCCGCCACAGCATCAGCTTGCCGTCGCTGGGCTCCACCAGGCCGGCGACCATCTTCAGCAGCGTACTCTTACCGCAGCCGGACGGGCCGAGCAGGGTAATGAACTCCCCCTGGTTGATGGTCAGATTGACGGGCAGCAGCGCCCGGGTGCCGTTGCTATAGATCTTCTCCGCCGACAGCACCTCGATGGCCGGCGTGGCGGAGGCGGGTATAAAGCGGGTGTCGCTCATCACGGTCAGTTTCGGGGCGGTATTCATGGCATCACTCCGGCGTCTTTGACCATCTCCAGGGTATATGTCTGCTCAAACGGCACCTTGCTGGCGTCGATCAGTTTGTTTTTCACCAGCATGTCCCAGGTTTTCTTCAGCCGCGGCTCGGTGATGATGCCGATGCCGCCGGTCATGGCGTCGCCGCCGGTCACCAGCTGGTACTGCTTCATCTGGGCAATGCCAAAGGCGATCTGCTCGGCGCTCATTTGCGGGTTCGCTTTGCCGATCAGGCTGTTGCCGGGGCCAGGATCCTGCAGGAAGCTTTTCCACCCTTCCATGGAGGCTTTGACGAAGGCCGCCACCGCCGCCGGACGTTTGCGGACGGTGTCCGCCATACAGATAATCGAGTTGCCGTAGGGCGGGTAGCCCCAGTCGCTGAGCGGATAGACATAGAACGGCTGCCCGCCTTTGGCGACGGAGAACGGCTCGGAGGTCACGTAGCCCTGCTGCACCAGATTTTTATCGGCGAGAAACGGCTGGACGTTAAAGGTATAGGGGCGCACTTTGCTGCCAGCCAGACCAAGCTCGCTCTTCGCCCACGGCCAGAAGGAGGTATAGGCCTCGGTGGCGAGCAGGAAGGTTTTGTCTTTAAGCTCCGCCGGGTTGCTCACTTTGTCATGAGTGATAAACACCGTCGGCGAGTGCTGGAACACGGTGGCGACGGTTACCGCATGCACCCCGGCCTGCCAGGTCTCCAGCGCCTGGCCGTTGTCGCCAAGGGTGCAGTCCGCCTGGCCGGCCGCCATCAGCTGCATGACGTTGATCTGCGGGCCGCCCATTTTAATCTCGACATCAAGACCGGCGTGCTTATACAGCCCGGTGGCCTGGGCCTGGTAAAAACCGCCATGCTCCGCCTGGGCATACCAGTTGGTGAGAAACGTGAACTTCTCCGCCGCGACGCAGGAGGCTGAGGCCGCGAGGGCGGCCACGATCAGCAGGGTAAAAACTGGCGTTGATCTGGTATTCATCAGGGCTCCTTGGATTCAGCAGCGAAAGAGGGTGGTAGGGACTGCACAAAGCCGTGCCAGTGCTGTTTGCCCCAGGTCGGTTCGCGACGTTCGACCCAGGCCATGCGGTGGATCTCGATGATTGCCTGCGCCCAGCTGGCGGCGAGGGAGTCGAGAAGCCCTTCGCCTTGCTCCCGCGTCGCCGGGGTTGGGTCGCCAATCACCCCGCTGGGGCCAAAGTCATAGGACGCCCACGCCGCCGCCGGACGGCCTTTCGACAGGGTCGGGCAGGGGAATTCCGGCGGGAAGTTGGCGACCGCCCGCTCCATATGAACGCACTCCGGCGCCAGCGCCAGCATCAGCGCCGTTTCGCTATGCCCGGCGTGCATTGCCATCCGCTGTTCATGCGGGCTGAGGAACTGTTTTTCGCAGTTGGGCACGTTGAACACGTCGTGCGGGATGGCGATGAAATCCCCGTGGCGCAGGCGCATTTCCCGGCAGGCGATCTGCAGGATCTGCGGCTGGCCGCCGTGGCCGTTGATCATCAGCAGCTTGCGAAAACCGGACCGATAGAGGGATTCGGCGATCTCCAGCAGGGTATGCAGCAGGGTATCGCCGCTGAGGGTCAGGGTGCCGGGAAAATGCAGATGCTCCTCTGACTTACCGTAGACGATCGGCGGGATGGCGTAGGCCGGGATCGCCGCCGGCAGCCGGGCGAGGGCATGGCCCGCCACGCCGGAGGAGATCACGCTGTCCACCGAGCAGGGCAGATGGGGGCCGTGCTGTTCGATCGCCCCGGTGGGGAGGACGATAACCGTATTGCTTTTATCCGGCAGGGCGGCCACGTCCGTCCAGCTCAGAAAAGGGAGAAAGCGCGCTGCAGGAATGTAACCGTTAATCATCGCGGTGCCTCGGAGTGAATTGGCTGGGGTAACCAGACGGTTGCTTCGACTTCAATCAATACCGTGGCATCGGGCAGCATTTCGCTGACCTGCACCACGGTGGATACGGGCGGCTGGTCGGGATAAAACAGCTTCCTGACCCGGCTGTAATAGGGAAAATGGTCAAGGTTGCGAAAGTACTGCACCAGCTTGATAACGTCGCTCATCTGCCCCCCCGCGGACGCCACGGTGCGGCGGATGCTTTCCAGTACGTACCAGCTCTGGGCGAGGATCGGCCCCTGCTTCGCATCGGTTGAAAATTCCCCGGTCGCCCCCAGCAGCTCCCGCACCGGCTCAGGCACATCCTGAAAGCCGTTGACGATGGTGCCGGTCAGGGGATTGACCGGAATAATGCCGGAGAGAAAAATAAAATCGCCGGCTCTGCGCCAGGCGGCATACCGCGCCAGCGGCGCCCCCGCGCCTGCTTCAAGACTCATGTGCCATCTCCTCCTGCCACACTCGCCGGTGGGTTAACCTGCCGTGGTTAACCACCAGACGGGCGGCGCTGTTTAAAGGCCAGGTAAAACGGTCGCTACCCGGGAAAATCACCACGCTGGCCGCCGCCCCGACGGCAAAAGGGGCCGCGTCTGCCGGCGAACCGGTTAGCGCCGCGCGATCGCAGATCAGCCGAGACTGCCGGTCGAACGGGTCGCTGAGCTGGGCGCTGAACAGGCCGCAGGCCAGGGTATCCAGCGGGTCGTAGCTTCCCGCCGGACAAAAAGCGTCCTGCACGTTGTCGCACCCAAGCAGGGTGGCCACGCCGGCGGCCTGCGCCTCGTGCAGCAGGGTGATCCCCCGCTGGCGCGGCGTGCGGCCGAACGTCGCATCCTGCAGCAGCAGGTTGGTCATCGGCAGGGCGATAAGGGTGACGCCGTGCGCCGCCAGCTGGCGCAGGATCAGCGCCGCCTGCGCGTCGCTGCAGGCGGCCAGCGCGCAGCCGTGGCTGCAGCAGATATGCCCGGGGAATGGGTGGCGGGAGAGATGATCCGCCAGCCAGGTCAGCCCCTGAGACACCTCGCTGAGCTCCTCATCGATATGCAAATCCAGATCCAGTTCCCAGCGGGCCGCGCTGCGCAGCAGGTTTGCCATGGCGGCGGCGTCCCAGTTGGAGGAGTGAATGAAGCCCCCCAGCAGGCAGCGCTCCCCGCTGTTGGCGACTGTCCTGGCAATGGCCTCGGCGTCCGCCGGATCGCGAAACAGGGGCAGCGGGACCAGCGCCACCCGTTCCAGGGTGATGCCGCCGGTATCGAGACGGGCGATCTCCTGCCAGGCGTCCGGCGCGTCGGCGGTAAACCAGTCGATATGGCTGCGTAAATGGGTCACGCCATTTGCTGCCGCCCGGGCCAGCGCGGCGGACGCCCGACGTTGAATATCCGCCCTGGTCCAGTGTCGGCGATCCTCGTGCATGGCGTGGATCGCCGCCAGCAGCCCGGCCTGCGCCGGACGGCAGCGTTCAAGGGTAAAGGTTTTGTCCAGATGGGCATGGGGTTCCACCAGGCCGGGGAGCGTCAGGGCCCCCGCCAGGTCCCACAGGCCGGGAGCCGGCTCAACGGACGGCGTGACGGCGGCGATCCGTCCATCGCGAAAGGCCAGGTCCGCCAGCCGCGGTTCTTCGTTGGCCTGCGTCGGCCAGCCGTCGGGCAGCGCCCAGGCCGGAAGTCGGGCGCGGCTGATGCCAGCGAGCGGCGCGCAAGAGGAGGGGAACGTCATCGTCAGTCTCCTCACAGATCCAAAACCAGACCCGGCGATTTCGCCCGCGAACAGCAGAGCGTGATCTGGTCGTTGCCGGCTTTCTCTTCCGCCGTCAGCACGCTGTCCCGGTGTTCGGGGAGCCCGTCGAGAACCCCGGTAATACACGATCCGCACATTCCCTGTTCGCAGGAGAGCATCACCTCCACCCCGGCGTGCTGTAATACCTGAGCAATGGTTTGATCCGCGGCGACCTGCAGACGCTGCCCGCTGGAGGCCAGCTCAATATAAAATGCGTTGTTCGCCGCGATATTATTTTCCGCCGCGGGAGTAAAGCGCTCGAATACGAATTGCGACGGCGACCAGCGATATTCCTCCATGACTGACCGCAGTCGCTGAATAAAGCCCTCCGGGCCGCAGGCCACCACTGCGGTATCAGGGTGGGGCGTGGTTAAGCATTCTGGGATCCGCTGGCGAAACGACGCGCCTTCCTCGCTGCAGTGGATCGCCACCGTGCCGCTCGCGGCCAGCTGGGCCAGGCGCGATGTGAAGGCCGTCTGGCGCGAACTGGCGACATAATAATGCAGCTCCAGCGCCCCTTTTCTGGCGGCAATCGCTTCGGCCATCGCCAGCAAAGGCGTGATGCCGATGCCGCCGGCAAACAGCAGGTAGCGCCCGGCCTCCGGCAGGGGAAAATGGTTGCGCGGCGACGATATGGAGAGCCGATCGCCGTGTTTGAGCTGCTGGTGCAAATAGCGTGAGCCGCCGGTGGACGCGTCCGTCAGCCGGACGCAAACTTCATAATGATTACCGCGGTCAGGCATGCCGCACAGGGAATATTGCCGCGGGCCAACGCCGGGAATAATAATATCGATATGCGCCCCGGCGGAATAGGCCGGTAATATTTCCCCGGCTGCCGCCTGCAATATTAAAGATAGATTTCCCTCGCCGTTGGGGCGTATTTCCCCCACCGAGACCGAAATAAGATCGTGGCTGTGCATTACCGTTTTCTCTCCCTCAATCCGCTGTCTGCAGGGCGGCCAGGGGCAGCGAAGGGATACCCGCTCCTTCGCGGTGACTGTCCGGCGTGCAAAAATGGATGAAACGATCGTTTCTCCGCTATGAATGCTACGGTATTGTGATAAAACTGTTGCGTCCAGAGCTTTGATTCGCACAACCCGTTGCAAAAAAGAGAGCACCCTAACGATGTTTGCCTTCTCCCGATTTCTGCTCTATTTCACCGAAGTGGCCCGTCAGGGGTCGTTTCGTAAAGCGTCAGAGGCGCTGCATGTGTCTGCGTCTTCTATTGACCGTCAGATTTTGCGCGTGGAACAGGAGCTGGGGATGCCGCTCTTCGAGCGCCATCCCACCGGGCTGCGGCTGACCGCCGCCGGGGAGCTGCTGCTGCACGCGGCCAATAACTGGAAAAAGGACTTTACCCGGGTCTGCGAGCAGCTGGATGACCTGCGCGGACTGCGGCGGGGGCATGTGCGCATCGCCACTATCGATGCCATTAACCGGCATTTCTTTTCGACGATGCTTAAAGAGGTGCACAAACATTATCCCAACATCTCTTTTACATTGACCACCATTAACAATATCCACATCCAGCAGGCGCTGATCTCCGGCGAGGCGGATTTCGGCATCATGCTCAATCCGCAGACCTCCCGCGAACTGCAGGTGCGGGCGTTTGCCGAAATGAATATGGGGATCGTAGTGCCGACCGGCCATCCGCTGGCCAGCCGCAGCGCTGTGCGCTTTAGCCAGTGCATCGACTACCCGTTTATCCTGCCATCCGCCCCGTTGATGATCAGCGAACCGGTGGAGGCGCTGGTGAACATCAGCGGCAACGAGGTGAAGGAGGTGGCGGTTTCGAATAACATCCACATGATCCGCACCCTGATCAAAGAGCAGATGGGCATCGGCATCCTGTGCCGGCTGGATATTCTCGATGAGATCGAGTCCGGCCAGCTGGCGTTTGTGCCGCTAACCGATCCGCAGCTTAAGCCTTTCACCCTGGCGCTGTGCGTCTCGCCCGCCCGCCAGCTTTCCCTTGCCGCCTCGATGATGCTGAACCAGCTGGAGATGCTCTTCAGCCAGCTGTGAGAGACCGGACAGGCACTAAAATCATTCATCAATGCACCAAAGTGGTGCGTTTATTGTGTGCGTGAATCAAAGGTTGCATGCCCATGGGCGGCGGCGCAGGCGATTTTTCGCGGCCGCTCGCGGGCCATCAAATCTGGCATTGTTTTTGTATAGCTGAGTGTGAGTAGAAGCGGTCAGTACGGGTTATCCATACGGGACATTGCTCAGTCACCATGTCGCGGTTCAATGTTGACCGGGATGGGAGGCTGAGCCACATTCGCTCGCTCCCCCTCCCGGCGTAAAGAGGAGAGGGATAATGAAAACAGGCGCACGCCTTCCCCGGGGCTTACGCTGGCTGGGCCTGATGGCCCTCGGCGGTGTCTCGCTGGCCGTTCAGGCCGAGGAAAAAATCGTTCTGCTGACCTCCTGGTACGCTCAGGCGGAGCAGGGGGGTTATTATCAGGCTCAGGCCACTGGGCTGTACAAAAAATATGGTCTCGACGTCGAGATCCGCTCCGGCGGACCGCAGGTCAACGGCATGCAGTTGCTGTTGTCCAAGCGGGCCGATGTGATCATCGGTTACGATCTGCAGCTGCTGGAAGGCATTCAGCGCGGCTTCCAGGCGAAAGCCATTGCCGCGCCCTTTCAGTACGATCCCCAGGGACTGCTGACCCACGCCGATGTCAGCTCCCTGCAGGGGCTGAAAGACAAAACCATTCTGGTCTCCAGCTCCGGTCAGGCGACATGGTGGCCGTGGCTGAAGGCGCAATACCAGCTGAGCGACGCTCAGGTTCGCCCCTATACCTTCAATATTCAACCCTTTGTCGTCGACGACGCTGTCGCCCAGCAGGCCTATGTCAGCTCCGAGGTGTTCCAGGTGCAGAAGGCCGGGGTGAAGGCGAACTTCTTCCTCTTTTCTGAGCATGGTTACCCTCCCTATGGCGGCATTCTCATCGCCCGCCCGGACACCATCGCTGAGCGTAAAGCGGCGATGGCGAAGTTTGTCCGCGCCTCAATGGAGGGTTGGGTGAGCTATCTCAAGGATCCGGCGCCGGGAAATGCGTTGATTAAGCAGGACAACCCGAAAATGACCGACGATCTGCTCGCCTGGGGCGTGACCCAGATCCGTGAGCATCATCTGATCGACGGCGGGGATGCCGCCAGCCAGGGCTGGGGGACGATGACCGACGCCCGCTGGCAAAAGACGCGCGATTTTATGGTCAGCGCCGGTCTGCTGGCGGCGGCCACCGACTGGAAACAGGCCTATACCACCGACTTTGTCCAGACCATGCAGGTAAAACCCTGAGGAGCGACGCCATGTCATTCATCATTAAAAATGCCCATGCCATCCTCAGCGGTCTGTCCGGAGAGGCGGCGCGGCTGGCCGGGCCGGATATTCGCATCCGCGACGGCAAGATTGCGGCCATCGGCAGCCTGACGCCGCTGCCGGAAGAGCGACTGATCGACGCCCGCGACTGCGTGATCTATCCGGCATGGGTGAATACGCACCATCATCTTTTTCAGTCGCTGCTGAAGGGCGAGCCGCAGGGGCTGAACCAGAGCCTGACGGCCTGGCTGAGCGCCACGCCGTACCGCTTTCGCGCGGCTTTCGATGAACATACCTTTCGTCTGGCGGTGCGCATTGGTCTGGTGGAGCTCCTGCGCTCGGGCTGCGCCAGCGTGGCGGATCACAACTACCTGTACTGGCCGGATATGCCTTTCGACACGTCGGAGATTCTCTTCAGCGAAGGGGAAGCGCTGGGGATGCGCATCGTTCTGTGCCGGGGTGGGGCGACCCAGGGTCGGGCGGTGGAGCAGGATCTGCCGGTGGCGCTGCGTCCGGAAACCTTCGACGGCTATATGGCGGATATTGAACGGCTGGTCAGCCGCTATCACGACCCGCGGCCCGACTCGCTGCGCCGGGTGGTGATGGCGCCCACTACCGTCCTGCACTCTGCGCCGGGCGCCCAGCTACGGGAGATGGCGAAGCTGGCCCGCCAGCTGGGGATCCGGCTGCACAGCCATTTATCGGAAACCGTCGATTATCTTGACGCCGCGCGGCAGAAATTCGCCATGACGCCGGTGCAGTTCTGCGCGGAGCACGACTGGCTGGGAAATGACGTGTGGTTTGCCCATCTGGTGAAGCTTCTGCCGGAGGAGATTGCCCTGCTGGGCCGCACCGGTACCGGCATTGCTCATTGTCCGCAAAGCAATGGCCGGCTGGGCAGCGGCATCGCCGATCTGCTGGCGCTGGAGCAGGCCGGGGTCCCGGTCTCGCTGGGGGTGGACGGCGCTGCCTCCAATGAAGCGGCGGATATGCAAAGCGAAGCCCATGCCGCATGGCTGCTGCAGCGCGCGCGCAAAGGGATGCTGGCGCAGCCGCGCTACGCCGGAGGCACCTTCGAGGGCGGAGCCGATGCGGCCACGGTGGAGGATGTGGTGCGCTGGGGCAGCGCCGGCGGGGCGCAGATCCTTGGCTTAGCGCAGAGCGGCACCCTGCAGGTCGGGATGCAGGCGGACCTCGCCATTTACCGGCTGGACGATCCGCGCTACTTCGGCCTGCATGATATGGCGATTGGCCCGGTGGCCTGCGGCGGCCGCGCCGCGCTGAAGGCGCTGCTGCTGAATGGCCGGCCCATCGTGGAAGATGACGCCATTCCCGGTCTCGACCTTGACGCGATGCGCCACGACGCGCTGGCGGCAGTCCGTACCCTCCAACAGCGCACCGCTGTTTAACTGATCACAGGATAATGACGATGAACGCAACCACCCAAAATCAACGCTATGCCTTACAGGAACTGGAAAAAGAGGCGCTGATGGGCGCCCAGGGCGAAGAGACCTTCGCCCGCGAAGTGCGCTGTATCGACCTGTCTCACTTTGCCGAAAGAAAAAATGACATTGCCGAACAACTGTGGGAGGCGGCGGTGGAGATCGGTTTCTTCCAGGTCAGCCACCACGGTATTCCGCTGGCGGCGATCCGCCAGGCGTTCAGCACGACCGAGGCGTTTTTCGACCTGCCCGACGAGGTGAAGCGCCAGTATCCGCTGGCCGGCAACGCCGGCTGGGAGAGCAAGGCGCAGGTCCGGCCATCGACCCGCACGCCGGATCAAAAAGAGTCATATCAGATAACCCGTCCGCTGATGGACGGGCGCTGGCCCAGCGATCGGGAGCTGCCAGGCTTCCGACAGACGATGCTCGGATTTGAATCGCAGTGCTGGCAGCTGGGGATGAAGATCCTCTCCTGCTTTGCTTTAAAGCTCGGTTTTCCGGAATCGTTTTTTACCACCGCGCACGATCCGCAGCGTGACACCTATCAGAGCACCTTGCGCATGCTGCACTACTATGCAACCGAGCAGTCGCAGCAGGGGATGTGGCGGGCCGGCGCGCATACCGATTTTGACTGCCTGACGCTGCTGTTCCAGCGCCCCGGTCAGGGCGGCCTGCAGGTCTGCCCTGGCAAGGACCGCGAAAGCCAGCAGTGGACCAGCATTGAGCCAAGGGAAGAGGTCATCACCTGCAATATCGGCGATATGCTGATGCGCTGGAGCGACGACCAGCTGCCGTCTAACTTCCACCGGGTGAGAAACCCGCAGCCCCACGAATATCAGGGGCCGCGCTACAGCCTGGGGTTTTTCTGCCAGGCCAATAAAGATATCGAGATCCTTGGGCCGCAGAGGAAGTACCCGCCCATCAGCGCCGAGAATTATCTGCAGCAGCGGATCCAGGCCAATTTCGCCAAAGGGTAAACGTACCGGCGCGGGTCACTGCTGTTCAGGAGCGGCATGACCACGCGCCACGACCACCTTTTCCCGGCCGAGTACGGTAGCGAGATGGTCGGGCAGGGGCTGGTCAGTAATTAAACGGCTAATGCCCGACCAGCCCGCGTAGTGGTAGGGGTAGGTGAGGCCGAACTTCGAATGATCGGCGACGACAATGCTCTTCGCGGCGCGCTGGATCATCGCCCGGTAAACCGTTCCGCTGTCGATTAACGCCTCGCTTGGTCCATCGGCGGCGATACCGCTGGCCCCCAGGAGCGTATAGTCCGCCGTGAACTGGCTGAGGAACTGTAGCGTCTGCGCACCGGTCATTGCCCCTTCGGTCGCGCAGTACTCCCCGGGAGCGACGATCACCCGGATGGTTGGATTCATCGACAGCACCGTTGCGACGCCGAAGGCGTGGGTGATGACTGTAATATCCCGCAGCTCGCTGGCCATCCGGCGGGCAACATGTACCGTGGTGGCGCCGGAGCCGATCATAAATATTTTGCCGTCGCGCATACAATGGACGGCGTCCCGGGCGATGCGCTCGCGCTCTTCGGTAAACAGCTGATGGCGCTCCGTGACCGTCGGTTCACTGTTCATGGCCCGCACCGCACCGCCGTAAGTTCGGTTCAGAACGCCCCGGCGGGTAAGTTCGTCAAGATCGCGACGGATGGTTTCGGTAGAGACACCGTGGGTGCGCGCCATATCCCCAATCCGCAGGGTCGGGGTCTCAGCCAGTTCGCGCAGGATCTGTTGCTGACGGTCTTCTTTTCTCTTCGACATGAACGCTGGTTACTCTCCCTGAAGTCGCTGATGCCGTTAATATACCTGCACGCCGAGGGCAAACAAACTGGATGTTTGCCCTCCCGGTTAGACTATGCGTTCAGGTGGCCCATTACTTTCGCCAGCCGTTCGAGGAAGAAATCTGCATCATCGCGACTGAAGCACAGCGGCGGGCGGATCTTCAGGCTGTTGCCAAAGCGACCGGCCGCGCCAATCAGCACGCCCTCAAGCTTCAAGTGATAGATAACGCGACTCGTCAGCTGCGGATCCGGCTCTCCGCTGTCTGGCCGGGCAAACTCGATGGCGTTGAACAGCCCGGCGCCGCGAATGTCGGCGATGGCCGGGAAATCCTGGGCCAGCTGGCGCAGTCCGGCACGCAGATAGTCCCCGTTGCGCTGGGCGTTGGTCATCAGGGCCTCCTGCTCAATCACCTCCAGTACCGCGAGGCCCACGGCGGCAGCCACTGGGTTACCGCCAAATGTGTTGAAGTACTCGGTCTTTTCGCTGAACGCCTGCAGAATAGCCGGGCGCGTGATGACCGCGGCCATGGGAAAACCGTTCCCCATTGGCTTGCCGAGCGTGACGATATCCGGTTGCACACTGTGACGCTGGAAGCCCCAGAAATGAGAGCCTGTCCGACCAAAGCCCGGCTGGACCTCATCGGCGATAAACAGTCCGCCCCGCGCCTGTACGCGGGCGACCGCCTGGGCCAGAAATCCTGGCGGATCGGCGAAAACGCCATCGCTGGAAAAAATGGTATCCACCAGTAGCGCCGCGCAGCCGAAGCCCCGCGCCTCCAGCGCGTCCATGGCGCGCTCAACGTCGGCGGCGAAGAGGTCAGACAGCGTCTGGCCCGCGGTCAGCCTGCGCAGGTCAGGGGCGGGAATGGTATGCACCCACGGGGGCAGGAGGGCCTCTTTGTGCCCGGAGGGAGAGACCTCCATCACCGCCGTTGTATTGCCGTGATAGGCACTTTCGGTGACGATGATCCCCTGTCGGCCACTGATAAAGCGGGCCATCCGCAGGGCGATGTCGTTGCTCTCGCTGCCGGTGCAGGTGAATATCACATTCGACAGCCCGGCGGGGAAAGTCGCCAGCAGGCTGTCCGCGTACTGCTCCAGTACCGGGAACAGATAGCGGGTGTTGGTGTTCAGTAACCCGGCCTGGCGCACCATCGCCTGGGTGATATGCGGATGACAATGCCCCACGCCCGGCACGTTGTTATACATATCCAGATAACGGTTGCCGGCGGAGTCCTCCATCCAGGCTCCGGAGGCCGACGCCATGACGATCGGTTGTGGATAAAACAGCACCGAACTGGTCCCCTGGGTGGCGTGGCGACGGGCAATCTGTCTGCTCAGGTTTTCGTCGGCCACGCCGGTCAGCGCGTCAAAACGGTTCAGTTGAAGAATGGGGGTTTTATTGTTCATCAGCAGGTTCCTTGCAGTTAACGGTAGCGCTAAGCGGTGACGCCTGGAGGAGAAACGCCTGCGCCAGGCGTACGGTGATGGCGCCCCACTGCGGGCTGTAGCGACGGGCGGTGGCTGTCTCGCTATGGCTGGCCAGCCAGGCCGTCAGCTGTAAACGGCGCAGCATCACCAGCACCGGAAGCATCACTTCGTCCTGCTGGCTGAAGGGGCGGACGCTACGGTAACCCGCAAGCCACGCAGCGCGGTAGTCCGCAAGGGCCGGGTCGTCTTCAATGAAACTGACGGCGGTGGCAAAATCCCAGCCAAACCAGCAGATGCCGCAGTCGTCAAAATCTATCACCGTCAGCGAATTCCCATTCACCAGCAGGTTGGCCAGCCGCATGTCGCAGTGCACCAGCCCATAGCGGTCGGCGTCCTGCCCGTACGCTTCCAGTCTGGCGACCACTGTGGCCTCCACCGCCTCCAGCAGCGTAATATCGTCGGCGCTCAGTTGCGTCATTTTCCGCCAGTCCCCCCACCAGGCATGACGTCCGATAATCGTCTCGGTGTTCCACACCTTGCGATGAAAACCCTCAGGTTTTACCCAGCCTTCGCTGTGCCTGTGCAGTTTTCCCGCAACCCTTCCCAGGGCATGGTACCAGCCGGTGAGATGGCTACCGGTATCCGGTTCGCTGCCCGCAACAAAGGTGAATCCCACGACGTGGGTGACCGTTTCGCCGTCGATGAGGCTGGCGATACAGCTCCCATCATCCAGTACAAGCGGTACGGCGATGTTGATACCTCCCCGGGCATGCAGGGCGTTTAGCCACATCAGCTCAGAATGGATCTCCACCGCTGAGCTGTAGTTTGGGCGATGCACTCGCAGCACGATCTTTCTCTGCGTCGCCTTATCGCTGACCAGAAACGTGGCATTTTCTGAAACCGTCAGCAGGCCAATCTCTGCGCCTTCGCTGAGCCCCCAGCGGGGCAGGAGCGGCCGCAGCTTCAGGGTAAGTGTTGTTAAATACTCGTCGTTAAACATGCTGTCCTCAATTTGAAATGACACGCTTAACACATTTTTATGTTGTGGTTGCGGGATTTGCAAGATGTGTGAGGTTTTTTTTGTTTCCTGTTGCGCTCCAATCATGGTTTTTGTTTGTTAATTACTTTAATAACATGTATTTAGTGTGATTTTGTTGGCTGGGTTCAATCGGTTGCACCATAACAGAACGTATAATGTGTGTTTTTCTCATTCAGGCGTAAAAAACGCGAGCTTATCCTTTTTAATCTGTTGATATATATGGATAAATTAATTAGTTGTTTGCACCAGTTCTGTGCCCAATCATAGTGCATTATTTTTATGCTGAAATCTCACATTAAAATGTTGAACATTCAACATTTACGTGATTATTCTTTTCCTGCCAGCGACGGAGATCGCTGCACGGCCAGGCCATATGGATGGGATCGCAAAACTTTCACAGACGGGGAAAAATGATGTCAGATTTTATGAACAAACATGTGCTGGTGACCGGCGGGAGTAGTGGGATCGGTCTTGGCATTGCACTCGGCTTTGCCCGCGCCGGAGCGAAGGTGACCATTACCGCCCGGACACCATCGCGTATCGATAGCGCGATCGGCCAGGCGGCGGAGCAGGGACTAACGCTACGCGGCCTGACCTGCAACGTCAGTCATGCCGAAGAGGTAAAAGCCTGTGTGGCAGAAGCCGCACAGCAGTGTGGGGGGCTGGATATTGTCTGCTGCAACGCGGGGATTTTTCCTTCGGCGCCGCTGGCAGAGATGAGCGAACAGCAGTGGGATGAGGTGCAGGCGATCAACAGTAAAGGGACTTTTTTAACTGTCCAGGCGGCGCTGCCATGGCTGAAACGGGCAGAGTATGGTCGCATCATCCTCACCTCTTCGATTACCGGCCCGGTAACGGGTTATCCGGGCTGGGCTCACTATGCCGCCAGCAAAGCGGCCCAGCTGGGTTTTATGCGTAGCGCGGCGTTAGAACTGGCCGGCGACAACATTACCGTCAATGCCGTCCTGCCGGGGAATATCATCACGGAAGGGTTGAGGGATATGGGCGAGGACTATATCGCCGGGATGGCGAGCGCCGTGCCGCTCAAACGCCTTGGAACGGTGGAAGATATTGCCGCGGCAGCGCTGTTCTTCGCCTCCCGTCAGGCTGGCTACATCACCGGCCAGTCGCTAATTGTTGACGGTGGGCAGATCCTGCCTGAATCCGCCTCGTGCCTGAACTGAACGGAGCGTTCATCATGAGCAATGAAATTCTTGCCAATCCCGCGCCAGCGGCGGAGAAACATGTTGTACAGCGGCTGCGGCCAAATGCGGTAGGCCTTGGCGGGGTGCTGTTTATGACTATCGCCACGGCGGCGCCGATCACTGCGATGCTGGGCAATGTGCCGATCGCGGTGGGCAGTGGTAATGGCCAGTATGCGCCCGCGGGGTTTATGGTCGCCACCCTTATCCTTGCCCTGTTTGCCATCGGCTATGCGCAGATGGCCAGGTACATTACCGCTACCGGCGCATTTTATGGCTTCATTTCACACGGCCTGGGGCGGATCGTTGGCATGGCGTCAGGAGTGACGGTGACCATGACCTACATTGTCTTTGAGGCCGCGCTGGTCGGGATCTTCGCCTTTTTCTGCGAGGATTTAATCAATACGGTCTTCAGCGTACATATCCCCTGGCTCATCTTCGCCTTCGCCATGCTAATGACCACCGGAGTGCTGAGCTATTTCGATATTTCGCTCACTTCCAGGGTGCTGGGCCTGTGCCTGGTACTGGAAATTTTGATCCTCACCGCCGTCGCGGTGGCGGTGCTGATCCATGGCGGAGGGCCACAGGGTTTTGTCCCCGAGTCGATCAACCCGCTGAACGCCTTTACCCCGGCGAAAGGGGTGGTCGGCGCCAGTGCCGGAATTGGTTTATTCTTCGCCTTCTGGTCATGGGTGGGCTTTGAGTCATCGGCAATGTACGGTGAAGAGTCGAAGAACCCGAAAAAGATCATTCCCCTGGCCACTCTGCTGGGCGTGATTGGTATCGGCGTGTTCTACGTGTTCATTTCGTGGATGGCGATTGCCGGAACGGGACCGGAGCGGGCTATTGCCCTTGCGCAGGATCCTAACCGCGCAGGAGAGATTTTCTACGGTCCGGCACGCCAGTATCTGGGGGAGTGGGCGGTCGGGGTGTTTAAGCTGCTGGTGATCACTGGCTCTTTTGCCTGCGGGATGGCGTTTCATAACTGCGCGGCGCGCTATCTCTATGCGCTCGGGCGGGAAAATCTGTTTCCGTTTGCCGGGCGTACGTTGGGTCGTTCACACTCACGCCATGGCTCGCCCCATATTGCTTCTACGGTGCAGACCGTTATCGCCACGCTGATTGTGTTGCTGTTCTTTATCACCGGGAAAGATCCTTACGCGGATATTTACACCCTGCTGGCGCTGTTGGGTACGATGGGCATTATGATTGTCCAGGCGCTTTGCGCCTTTGCGGTGATAGTTTACTTCCACGGCAATAAAGAAAATATTGGCAAAGGACACTGGTTTAAAACGGGCGTTGCGCCGTTGCTTGGGGGGATGGGGATGATCTATATCGTCTATCTGTTATTCAAAAATATGGCGTTTGCCGCCGGCGCTGCCGCCAGCTCCTCCTTTTATCATGCCATTCCGTGGATCGTGTTGGCCTGCTTCTGCTTTGGCGCCGCCATCGCGGTCTGGTTTTACCTCTTTGATACGCAAAAGTACCGGGTCATAGGACGCATTGTACTGACGGATGATTGATGATGCGCACCTGCCGCCGGCTCTCGCTGGCCGCGCGGCAGGATATCCGGCGCTGGGCTTTTCAGCTACCGTGTTAAGTTCGCTGGTGTTGCTGAAATATCTGAAGAACATCCCCCTAAGCGTCAGCTGCAAGCTACCCTGGTAAAGGCCCCGGAAATCACGCCATTTACGTCGTAAACGCCGTAAAGCCCGCTCACCGGGGTTAAAAGTTCTTCATTGCTGATAGCGGGTTAAGGCTAACCAGGGCAGGGGGAAGACAGGCAGAATTTATGAACCCGTAACCGGCTACGCCGGGCTTTCGGCGCCATTTGTCTCCACAGATGCATGCAGCATCAGCTGGCGCCTCCATGCCGCTTACGCGGCATTCAAAAGACTTTATCGCTATTCCCGGCTGACGGGGTAAACAGTACCGCTCCACATCTGGACAGGGATATTCTCAGTCTCGCTTTGCCATCTTTCCTGAGTCAGGCCGAACAGAATCCGGGAACGGCGACCTTCTGGAACAGGTGTGGGCTGGCCACGACGGATGATGGGTATGCCGGAAGTTTCGCGAGGAACGCGGGATCGGTGAAGGCGGCGCGGACCGCTTCAGTTGATTCCCACATCACATAGTTCAGGTAAGTCGGACTATCGCCGATCGCCCGATGTAGTTGCATGGAAATGAAGCCCGGTTGCTTTGTTATGACCCCGGCAGCTGCCCTGAAAGCGTCCATAAAGCCGGCTTCATCGGTGGGATTGACTACCGTGAAGAGGTTGATGAGCACGAGAGGCGCCGCCGCGATAGCGAGCTGACTGTCAAAGGGGAATTTCTCATCCATAGGTTTGAAGGGTTTTATGCTGGTCATGGCGGCGCTCCTGTCTGTTGTAAAATTGAACTGAGGTGATCGATGCCACTTGCTCTCAAGCGAGCATCGACTGCTGAGCGAAGATACCCGCCATCACGCCTTGCCATGTGGCCGTGGTGACTGAGGGCATTCCGGGGTTGGCCAGATCGCCGGCGGCGTAAATACCAGGCGTGCTGGTTTCGCGGCGCTCGTCGGTCCTGAGGGCAATGCCAGTTGGTGTATTGACCGTGGCAAGTCCAAGGGTGTCATGAAGGTTTGCGGACGGCCTGGTCCGCGGATGCGCGAAGAGGATATCGACTGCAACATCGAGACCGGTCTCTATCCTGATGGTAGCATTGTGACTCCCATGACGTGCGATTTCGGTGATCCTGCCCTCAACGAGGTGTACCTGGCGGGCAGCCAGATCGGTCCGTATGTCTGGGGTAATGTCGTGACCATTGCCGAAGACAGTCAACCTGTCGGTCCAGTCATGGAAGAGCCTGACCTGGTTGTTCGACTGCGGGCCAGACCAGACGAGCCCCCAATGCTGGTCGGCGACTTCAAAGCCGTCGCAATAGGGACATGGGATGACAGACGTACCCCAGCCTTCGGCAAAACCAGGAATATCAGGCATCTGGTCAGCGACGCCATAGCTCAGGATCAGGCGGCGCGCCCTCAGGCTTTCATTATCGTCAGTGACGACGCAGAAATCGTCGATGGTGCCGGATACACTCTCGGCTCGCGCAGTGACCAGTCTGATCGTTGGATAGCGCGCCAGTTGCTGCCGTGCCTCGGCCAGGATATCCAGAGGCGGCTTGTGATCATGGCCAAGCACACCATGTGAATGACCGGCAAAGCGATTGCGCTGTCGGTCAGTGTCGAGGACGGTGACTTTACGGCGGGCACGGCCAAGCTGCAGGGCTGCGGCAAGACCGGCAAAGCTGCCTCCGATGATGATGACGTCATTCATGGTGATGAGTTCCGTGTTGAGGATGTAAGGAGATGAGCCAGTTCTGGCGCACCTTGCACATTTATGAAACCACATGGTATCGTAATTAAATAATTACGATACTGTCAAGGACTGTATTTATAGTGACCAATCAAAACAACCCGACCCGGCGGGGCCGCCCTGTCAACGAGGCCCTTGGCCAGACAATCATTGAGGCCGCCTCCGAACTATTCGTAGAATTGGGATTTCAGGCGACTACCCTGGACAAGGTCGCCCAGAGGGCGAAGATATCCAAACTCAGCATCTATCGGCATTTCGAGAATAAGGAGGCGCTGTTCAGTGCGGCTATTGTGGCCGGTTGCCATCAGTTGTTTGCACCTCAGGTTCTTCTTGAAGGCGTCGATGGTTCAGTTGAAGATCAATTGATGGCGGTGGGAACATTACTGCTGCGCACTCTTTTGAGACCCGATGTAAGTAGCATCGAAGCTATGGTCATGGCCGACAAGACGAATCAAAAGTCGTTAAGCAAGCTCCATTACGAAGCCGGCCCCGCTCATGTCATCGCCCAAATCGAAGTCCTTCTACGTCAGTTTCAGGAGAAGGGGCTTCTGGAGGTTCCCGATCCTCTTCGGTCCGCTCGCTTGTTTGCCGCGCTTTTCAAAGGCTCCGACCTTCTGATTATCGCGCGCTTCGATGAGGCCAGAGCAGGGGATGACAACGAAATCGAATCATATTGTCGGTCGGCCGTCGGCATGTTTATCGCCGCGCACGGTGGCACCCAGGATGCGATATCACGGCTATGACCTTGCCCTATATTACCGCTCACGTCCTGGTCGCAGCTTAAAGCTCAGGCGCGATGCATTTTCGCGCCTTCAAGCCACCTGAACGTCCGCTCTTCGCTCGCAGCAGACTTTAAACTTACCCAGTACGTCCGATTCGTTCTGTGAGTTCAATCGGTCGATGCAGCGCTTTCCTTAATCAAGGGGGGACGTTGTCATGAAACGAAGAACTCGGATTTACTCCACACCTGTTCGCCTTGGATATACGGAGTCGAGCTCCCGGTAACCGTTCAACCGGATGTGCTGGCGTGAAAGGTGAAGCAGAGGGCCATGTGCTGCGAATCAAGGTTCAGCGGTGCCGACTTTACTGACCTTAAGGGAAGGGGGCGGCACACTCTGCTTCAGTGGGGGTAGCTAATCACCACAAATTGTTAGACATAAGGGAAGGGGGTTGTCGATGCGGGCGACAAGGGTATCTCTGCCGCAGCCATAAAATCGATAAAACAGCGTATTCGCGGCGACAGGTAGCGGCTGGCAGGCCACAGGACGGAGAAATGCCCATCCTTGACGCAACAGCCGGGCAACACCTCCTGCAGGTGTCCCTCATTGATGGCCTCACGCACAACAAAATCAGGGACATAGGCGATACCCATCCCCGCCGCGCTTAAGCGAATGGCAGCCTCAATGTTATTGACCCTCATCAAGGAAGCGGCCCTGAAATCCCCCGTCAGCCGCATATCGCGCAGTTCCCAGGGCTGGATCAGCCCCGTCGAAGGGAAGCGAAAAAAAATGCACTTGTGCGCCGCCAATTCCGCTGGCGAGCCGGGAACGCCGTATTCCGCCAGATATGCCGGGCTGGCGCAGAGCACAAAACGAAAACCCCCCAGCTTTCTGGCGATCAAGCGGGAGTCCGCTAGTTCACCGCTGCGGATAGCGATATCAAATCCCTCATCGATCAGATTGACCAGCCGGTCACTAAAATCGAGATCCAGTTCAACCTGCGGATAAAGACGGCTAAAGGCGGTGAGGGCAGGGAGCAGCAGGCGGTAGCCGATGACAGGCAGTGAAATTCTCAGTTTGCCGGAGGGCTGTGAGAGACTGCTCGTCAGCTCAGACTCGGCCTCCTGGATCTGCTCCAGGATACTCTGGCAGCGGGTCAGAAACGCGGCCCCCTCCGCCGTCAGGCTGACGTTTCTGGTGCTGCGGTTAAACAGCCGGACCCCCAGCTTATGCTCAAGCCTGGCGACATTCTTACCCACCGCCGAGGCTGAAATGCCCAGCAGCCTGGCGGCCTGAACAAAGCTTAGCGTTTCGGCGGTGCGGACAAAGGACGTTAGCGAGGTGAGGCTGTCCATCGATTATAAACCTTATGTCTCTTAAGAAGATATTTTCAGTCTATTTATCGGCATTAACATCCGCAATAGGATGGCGGCAGTTTATTCATTCCTTCCTTGCCGACTGATGAGGGCCGCCTGATGTTACTCACCGCCAGAACACATTCCCGATCCGCCAGCGCCCTGGCCGCGCTTTCTGTCTTTATGGCGGCCATGCTGCTGCCGTTAAGTTTTACCGGCGGCGTCATGACCACCCCGGCGATACAGCAGTCGCTGGGCGGCTCTCCCGCTGCGCTGTCGTGGCTGACCAATGGCTTTATGCTGACCTTCGGCAGCTTTTTGCTGGCCGCTGGCGTGACGGCGGATGCCATTGACAGAAAACGCATCTTTCTCGCCGGCGCCGCGCTGTTTTGCCTGAGCAGTCTGCTGTTTTGCCTGACGGACGATCTCTTCCTGTCAGGCGCGCTGAGGGCTCTGCAAGGTCTGGCCGCGGCGATGATTTTAGCCAGCGGCAGTGCGGCGCTGGCCCAGTTGTATGACGGCGCTCAGCGGACGCGGGCATTCAGCATCCTGGGCACGGTGTTCGGCGCCGGCCTGGCGTTCGGTCCGCTGCTGATCGGCTTCATGACCGACGCGGTGGGCTGGCGCGGCGTATACGCCCTGTTTGCGCTGCTCTCGGCGATGGTTCTGCTTATCGGTCTGGCGTATCTGCCCGCGGCAGAAAAAAGCGAGCCGCGGACACCCGACAATCTCGGCTTAACCCTGTTTACGCTGGCCCTGATGCTGTTCACTGCCTCGCTGATGGTCATTCCGGCCCGCGGTTTTTTATCGCTGACCACGCTGGCCTTGTTCATCGTATCGGGGGGGCTGTTCGTTGCGTTTGCCGTGCGCTGCCGAAGAGTGAACAACCCGGTGCTGGAACTCTCCCTGCTGCGCCATCCGCGTTTTGTCGGCGTACTGTTGCTGCCTGTCGCCACCTGCTGTTGCTACGTTGTCCTGCTGATTATTGTTCCACTGCATTTTATGGGCGGAGAGGGGATGAGTGAGTCGCAGAGCGCGCTGTATCTGATGGCGCTGACCGCGCCGATGCTGATTTTCCCATCCGTTGCGGCCCTGCTCACCCGCTGGTTTTCACCGGGGCAGGTGGCCACGGGGGGGCTGATGATTGCCTCCGTCGGGTTGCTGTTGCTGGGCGATGCTTTTCACAGCCACCACCTCCCGCAGCTGGTGCTGGCGCTGATCCTGTGCGGGGCGGGGGCGGCGCTTCCCTGGGGATTGATGGATGGCCTGGCGATATCCGCAGTGCCGGTCGCCAAAGCCGGTATGGCGGCAGGCCTGTTCAACACCGTTCGCGTTGCCGGCGAGGGGATCGCCCTAGCGGTCGTCACCGCGGTATTAACGGCAAGCAATAACCTGACTCTGCAGAGTCGCGTTCACGGGTATGCGCCCGAGGTGATTCACCGCGCCGCAGGCTGGCTGGGGGCTGGTAATATGCCGCAGGCGGCTGCGCTTTTGCCTGACTTTTCCCTTCGGGCGCTGCGCGAGAGCTATGACACTGCTTATACGGTACTGTTTAGCGGGCTGGCGGTCGTCACCCTGCTGTGCGCCCTGATGGTCTGGCGAACGCTATGCCGCAAGGGGGGCGCTATCCAGACCCGCCACAGCGGATCCTGAACCCCCATGACGGTGCATTGGCGTCACGCTCCCGGCAATCGCCTTTCCCGGTCTGCTCAGCGAACCGGGACTGTCATTGTTTCGCTGGCGGAACTATGCTGATTAGGGCGGCCACATGCGCCGCTCCGGCAGCGGAAACAGTGACTCACAGGTGGCGGTATGGCGAGCGATCCGGAACTGATTTACATCGAGATCCTTGAAACGGTGCTGATGGCCACCCTGGATCCTGATTTGTGGAAATCGGCGCTGCAGAAACTGGCGTTCCTCACCGGCCATCAGTACGCGGCATTTCTGTTCTACGATAAAGGCAACGCGCACCTGTTGACCGATTCACTCCTGCTGGAGGAGAAGGTTTTCACCGCCTATCGCGACGTGTTTCTGGCCATCGATCCCGCCGAAAAAATACTGACTGCGTTACCGGTCGGGCAGATGTACCGGGACCGCGAGTATTTAGGCGATAAGTTTATTGCCGGCAGCGTCTATTACAATGAGTTTCATCACCCCAACGATCTGAATAATCTTACCAGCGTCAAGCTGTGCACCCTCAATGGCTATGCCACCTATCTGTCACTGATGACGGCCAATACGGCAGCTTATCCGCAGCCGGCGCAGTTTGAGCTGTTCAGGCGCTTGATCCCGGCGCTAAAAACTGCCTGCCAGCTACACGCCCGGTTTGAACAGCTGCGGGACACCATAAAATACCAGAGCGCGGTGATGGACAATGGGATCTACCCGGTATGGCTGGTGGATCATAGCGGTAACATTCTCTACGCCAGCGCGCATGCCGAACGCTACCTGCGCGCCAACGCCCGCCTCTCCTGGTACAGCGGGGGCGATACGCTGTGCCTTAATACCGACAGCAAAAAACTGAAACGGGCTATCGAGCAGGCCACCCGAACGGCAGAGCCGCCAAGGGCAGGGCTGTGCTATACCGCCGGCCGCCAGCCGAAACCGATCCTGGTGATCCCGGCGGCCCGCCTTGCCGGGGTGGCCTGCGTGATTATTCCCGAGCCGTTTCTCACCGGCAGCGCCGTGATGGAGCTGTTTAACGTCAAGCCTGCCGAGAACGCAGTGGCGGAGCTGCTGGTGCGGGGCATGACGCCGGATGAGTGCGCCTTACATCTGGGCGTATCTATCGCCACCATCAGAACCCACCTCAGCGCCCTGTACCGGAAAACCCACACCCGTAATCAGGCAGAACTGTTGCTGATCATCCGCGCGATCCACGGCTGACAGCTTGCTCAGGAATGATGGTCGCGCAGGAAAACGGTCAGCACCTCTTTCGGCGGCACGCCGCCGCATTCGCCAATCATCCAGCCCACCGCGCCGCGGTGATAGGCGCCGTGAAAGAGCATGTGATTCAGCATCTCCATCGCGGTCATATTGCCGTCGCCGCTGTCGACAAATTTGAAGGCGATACGTTCGTGGAAATCGGCGGGCGTCATGGCGCTGACGTACTGAATGTATTCGTCCGTACAGGCGGTCATGGCCGTTTCCAGCTCATCAACGGTTGGCGTCCCGGGGGTATTCAGCGCGGTGTAACCGTGCGTCTTGCCGCGCAGATTCGCCCGGAAAATCATGTCAACGACATGGATATGGTTCATTAGCCTGAGGCTCAGGTGACGCTTTTCGCCATGTACTGTACCGTCTATCGCGCGGATCGCCTGCAAGGTGGCAAGGTCAATCCAGCGCTTGTATTTCAACAGCGTCACTACCGCGTCTTTGTCCATTGTCGGTCCCGGGTTGGTTGAGCCATTATCTTAGCGATGATGCCTGCGAGTTGTCACTCTCCCGCGCCAGGCACAAAAAAGCCTCGCCGGGGCGAGGCTTTTTAATCAGCAGGTGATTTAGTCAAACACACCGTTAATCACGGCGGTAACGATGGCGGTGCTCAGGGCGACCAGCACCAGGTCATCGCCGACCGCGCGCCATTCATAGCCCGGATAATAGGGCAGGTCGTTAATCATAGAAGCGGGCAGGGTCTTTTTCGCGATACCCGGAGGTAACGGTTTGCCGCGGGCGACATTTTTGGCGATACCCGGAGGCAGCGCCTGATAGCCGACCAGACCGTAGTTCACCGCAAGGGAGCGCGCCCGTGAGAAGCTAATATCGCTGTCGACGTGGTCGGGCTTGCCGTAGTTTTTGCGGTTGCCATGATCGTCATTGGACTGACCTTTATTTTGTCCTTTATTGCCATGGTCGCCGCTGTTACCGCTGTTACCATGATTGCCGCTATTGCCATGGTTACCACTGTTCCCGTGATTACCACCGCCGCCGCCATTGCCATTGCCGTTACCCGGGTTGGCATAGGCCGGAGCCGCCATGACGGCGAGAGAAATAACCGCCGCCAGTGCTGTTTTAATAGTGCGACGCTTAAGCATGATCTTGATTCCTTAATGTGGAGTACACGCATAAAAAATAAGATAAAGCTATGCCCCAGGCAATCTCATATAGTCTTATTTTTTGCCGGGCTTTCACGGGAAGGTCACAAAGGGATAGCGGGGCGCGGACGAGCAGTTCCATTGCTGCGTTTTGACAGACGGGCGACCGCGCCCCGCTAAATGTGTCGCCGGCAGGATCGCTCCCGGGCGTGTCGCAAAAAAATGCCCGAAGCCATCGGGCAAAAATGAATAAAAATATTACGCTTCATTCATAACGCGTCTCACAAGACGGAGCGGATAGTAAATCCTGGCGCCGCTGCGCACAATCGGCCGCTTGTTTAGAAATAAATTACCCCCGCCGACCGCGCTCAGCACGCGATCCAATGGCAGGCGACCCGATGGCCAGGGGCCACCTCGCGCAGCGCCGGCGCTTCTCTGCGGCACCGCTCGCCGACCTGCGGGCAACGGGATGAAAAACGGCAGCCGGCGGGAGGATTGACCGGATCCGGGATCTCGCCTTGCACCAGCGCCTGCGGTTCGCTGTGCGGGTCGAGGGTCGGCACCGCGGCCAGAAGCGCGCGGGTGTAGGGGTGGAGGGGGCGGCTGAACAGCGCATCGCGGCTGGCGCTTTCCACCAGTTGCCCGAGATACATCACCGCCACATCGTCACATAGATGCTCCACCACCCCGAGGTCGTGGGAGATAAACAGAAACGTGACGCCGCGGTCGTCGCGCAGGTCGGAAAACAAATTGATGATCTGCGCCTGAATGGACACATCGAGGGCCGAGATGGGCTCATCGGCGACGATAAAATCCGGGTTGAGGATCAGCGCCCGGGCAATACCGATCCGCTGGCGCTGGCCGCCGGAAAACTGATGCGGGAAGCGGGCGTAGTGTTCCGGCGCCAGGCCGCAGATCTTCATCACGTCGATCACCCGGTCATACAGCTCATCGCGGGCGCAAAGCTTGTGCTGCAGCATAGCTTCGCCTATCGCCTCGCCAATGCGCAGCCGCGGGTTCAGCGAGCTGTAGGGATCCTGAAATACCAGCTGCATCCTCGGCCGAATGGCGCGCAGGGCTGGCGCGGTCAGGTCGGCCAGCTCCTGACCGTGAAATTTCACGCTGCCGGCGCTCTTCTCGTACAGGCCAAGCAGGGTTCGGCCGACGGTGGTTTTCCCGCTGCCGGACTCGCCCACCAGGCCAAAAATGGTGCCCGGACGGATGTTAAAGCTGACGCCGTCCACCGCGCGAAGCTCGCCGGTCTGTTGGCCAAACAGGCCGTCGCGCAGCGGAAAATATTTTTTCAATCCATCCACTTCAATAACATAGCGTTCGCTCATGCTGTCGCCTCCGCAAATTCGCTGTAAAAGCAGGCGGCCCGCTGGCGCTCGCCGAGCAGCGGCGGAATCGCCTCCCGGCAGCGCGGTGTCGCCCGCTCGCAGCGCCCGGCAAAGGCGCAGCCCGTCGGCAGGGCGGCCAGGTCCGGCACCTGCCCGGGAATCGAGTACAGCCGCCGACGCCGCTCGCCCGGCACCGGGCGGGAGGCGATGAGCCCACGCGTGTAAGGGTGCTGCGGATGGCGTAACACCTCCGCGGTGGCGCCCTGTTCCACAATCCGTCCGGCATACATCACCACTACCTGCTCGGCCATCTGCGCGATCACCCCCAGGTCGTGGGTAATCAGCATCATCGCCATCTGGCTGGCCCGCGCCCGGTCCCGCAGCAGGCGCAGGATCTGCGCCTGCACGGTCACGTCGAGCGCGGTGGTGGGTTCGTCGGCAATCAGCAGTTTGGGCTGACAGCTCAGCGCCATGGCGATCATCACCCGCTGCAGCATGCCGCCGGAAAGCTGGTGGGGATAGCTGACCATCAGGCTGTCGCCGCGCGCCAGGCCGACCTCGCTGAGCAGCCGGGTAGCCTGCTGCCAGGCGGCTTTCGGCGTGGCGCCGAGGTGGCGGATCGCTGGTTCGCACAGCTGCTCTCCGATGGTCAACACCGGGTTCAGGGCCGACATCGGTTCCTGAAAGATCATTGCCAGCTGGTGGCCGCGCAGGTCGGCCATCTGTCTGGCTTTTAGCCGCAGCAGATCGCGGTCCGCGAAACGGATCTCGCCGCCGTCGATGCGCGCGGCCTGCGGCGGCAGGAGGCCCATCAGCGCCATCGCGGTGACGCTTTTGCCGCAGCCGGACTCGCCCACCACGCCAACGGTTTGCCCGGCCTGAATCGTGAAAGAGACGTCCTGCACCGCGCGCACGCGATGGCGTTCGCCAGCGAAAGAGACGGAGAGATGATTAAAGGAGACTAACGGTATGCTCATTTCAGCCTCGGTTTCATATTGGGATCCATGGCGTCGCGCAGGCCATCGCCCAGCACGTTAATGGCGATCACGGTGATAAAGATGGCGATCCCTGGCGGCATCCACAGCCAGGGACGGCGCTGGAAATCGATCAGGCTATTGGCGGCGTCCATCATATTGCCCCACGACGGCGTCGGCGGCACCACGCCGAGGCCGAGATAGCTCAGCGCGGATTCGCTGAGGATGGCGTTGGCGACAGCCATGGTCGCCATCACCACCAGAATCGGAATGGTATTCGGCAGCAGGTGGCCAAACAGCCGGCGACGCGCCGACAGGCCCAGCACCTGGGTGGCCAGCATAAAATCGCGTTCGCGCAGGGAGAGACATTGTCCGCGCACCAGCCGCGCCAGTCGGGGCCACTCCAGCAGGCTGAGCATCACCACCACCAGATAGATGCGCGAGTCCGGAGAAAAATCGAGCTCGGAAAGCATCGCCCCGGCGACGATCAACAGCGGCAATCCGGGGATGGTCATCACCAGGTCGGCCACGCGCATGATCACTCTGTCGGTTAACCCGCCGACATACCCCGAGAGAGCGCCGAGCAGATAGCCCAGGAACACCGACATCACCATGGTCAGCAGACCGATAATCAGCGAGATGCGCCCGGCCAGCAGCAGGCGGGTGTAAACATCGCGGCCGAGGAAATCGGTCCCCAGCCAGTGTTCGGCACCGGGCGGTTGGTTGATGCTCAGGGCGTCGGTGGCATCCTCTTTCCACGGCGACCAGACGGGCCCCAGCGCGCACCACACCGCCATGACCGCCAGCAGGATCAGGCAGAACATGGCCAGCCGGTTACGGCGCAGCTGTCGCCACCCCTGGCGCCAGGGAGAGGGGGTAATGTGCGCCAGCGCCGGGATAGCCGCCTGCCGCTGGCGACGACGGGAAGCAAAGTAAGACAGGATCATCATGACCTCACCCGAATACGCGGATCGGCCCAGGCGTACAGCACGTCGGCGAGCAAATTACCGACGATCGTCAGCACCGCCAGAAACAGGGTGAACCCCATCAGCACCGGATAGTCGCGGGCGGCCAGCGAGTCGATATGGATGTGGCCCGCCCCCGGCCAGTTGAATACCTTTTCGGTAATGATCGCCCCGGAGAACAGCCCCGGCAGCTCGAAGCCCAGCAGGGTGATGATCGGCAGCAGGGCGTTGCGCAGCGCATGTTTGAGGATCACCGTGCGCTCCTGCAACCCCTTGGCGCGGGCGGTACGGATAAAATCCATTTTCACCACGTCGAGCATACTGGCGCGCACATAGCGCGTCAGGCTGCCCGCCTGCAGCATCACCAGCGCCAGCACCGGCAGCGCCAGGTGGGCCGCCACCTGCAGCACATACTGCCAGCCGCTCTCGTCGCTGCCGGTATTGGTCATCCCGCCTACCGGCAGCCAGTGGAGATCGACGGCAAACCATTTAATCAGCAGCAGGCAGAGGAAAAAGGTGGGGAACGACATGGCGGCAAACACCGCGACGCTCACCAGATGATCAAACCAGGAGCCGGGTCGCAGGGCTGACACCACGCCGACCGCCAGGCCAATGCCCCAGTAAAAGACCAGCGCGACGCTGGCCAGCAGAAAAGAGTTCCAGATGTACTGGTTGAGCAGCTGGCTGACCGGGATCTGATACTGCAGCGAAAAGCCTAAATCGCCGCGCAGCAGCTGTCCCAGCCAGTGGAGATAGCGGGTGAACAGCGGCTGGTCGAGGCCATAGATCGCCTTCAGCTCCGCGGCGCGGGCGGCGGTCAGGGTGATATTGCCATCGATAAAGTCGCCGGGGGTTTTGGCAAACAGCATAAAAATAATGAACGAGGCCAGCAGCAGCATCGGCAGCGTTTGCAGCAGGCGCCTCAGGATGAAATTTTTCATGACGATCTCGCATCAGCCGCCGGTTAACCCGGCGGCCAGGGGATTTACTTGACGATTTTCACATCCGGCAGGCTGCCGGTCAGGCCGTTGTAGATATCCGGTTTAAAGCCGGTGACGCGGGCGCTGCTGGCGGAAAGAATATTGCGATAGCCGAGCAGGATCACCGGCGGATCGTCGGCCAGCACTTTGTACAGCTGGTGATAGATCGGCTTGCGCTGTTCGATGTCGAGCACCGCGTTGCCGGCGTTAATCAGCTTATCGACCTCCGCGTTGTGGTAGCCGGACGCTTTCGCTTCGCTGCTGTAGAAATCCCATACCCCGTCGTGCGGGTCGTTGAGGGTGCTGGTGCTGAACGAGGCCAGATCGTAATTTCCGGCTTTGCGCTGCGCCATCAGGGCGTTGAAATCCACCACCTGCGGCTTAAGCAGCACGCCGATCTGCCGCCAGTTCTCTTTGGCGATGGGGATCAACGCATCGTTGAGCACCTTCTTGCTCACCAGCAGGGTCAGCTCCAGACGCTGGCCCTCTTTGACGCGGATACCGTCGGCGCCAGCTTTCCAGCCGGCCTCATCCAGCAGCTTTTTCGCCTGCGCCGGATCGTAAGGGTAAGGACTGACGCCTTCTGCGTTAAAGGCCCAGGAGATAGGAGCGATCGGCTCGATGGCGACTTTGCCGTACCCTTGATAGACCACGTCGATCAGCTTTTGCCGGTCCAGGCCGTAAATCAGCGCCTGGCGCACCCGCTTATCCTGCAGCGCCGGGCGATGAACGTTGAATTCCACCTGGCTGTAGTCGCTGGAGCCGTAAAGGTTAATGTTGGCGAAGCCGAGCATCTTCAGCTGTTCGATATCGTCAGGACGTGAGGTAAAGGCGTCGTAGTCGGTCTCCCCGGTCTGGAACAGCTGGAAGTTGGTCGACGGATTGGTTACGCGATAGATAAAGCGCGGCGTTGGCGGCGTCCCACGGTAAAAGTGGCTATTGGCATGGAAGCGAATTTCCTGACCGGGAATATAGGTATCGTACACGTAAGGGCCGTTGCCCAGCGGCTTGCCGTGCAGTGAGCGCAGATAGTCGAGATTTCCCCGCTGATATCCTTTGCCGTACCAGGCTTTCGACAACACCGGCCCGCCAATTTTGGCCAGCGTGGTGGCGCCTGGCTGGGTGGTGGTCACCTGCAGGGTGAGCGGGTCGATGACCTTCAGACCGCTGACGCGGTCAGCCTTGCCGGCTTTGTATTCTGCGCCGCCGGCGATATTGGCCAGAGTGATGTCGGTATCGCCATCATATTTGGGGTCGAGCAGGACCGTCAGGGTAAAGGCGACATCTTCCGCCGTCAGCGGTGAACCGTCGCTGAAGGTCAGGCCAGGGCGCAATTTGATGGTATAGACTTTATTGTCCGGGCTGACCGTCCAGCTCTCCGCCAGCCCCGGGACCAGCTTGCCCTGGCTGTCCCAGTCGATCAGGCGTGAAAAAATGACGTTAGTGACGTTTTCATCCCAGCCGTTGACGAAAAAGTAGGGGTTGAAGATCCCCTGCGGCTCGGCGATCCCGGCCACTACCGTGTCCTTGCGCAGCTTAGCGCTGGCCGGGATCTGACTGGCGTCGGCGGCCGGGGTGATGCCTTCTTTCAGAAGACCCTCAGCAAAGACGGCAGAAGAAAATGCTACCACGCCGCCGAGCAGGGCCACTTTTAGCGCCAGGGCAAAGCGGGTTTTTCTGGTTTTTAATCCTTGTTGTAATCTGGACAAAAGTGCTACCTCATCAAGTGATTGCGTGGTGATTTACAATTCATGACGAAAGATAAGAGGCGCACTTCGCCCTGTCTAACACTGAAACGCTATGATTTATAACCAATTATCCTTAGCAAAGGTTCGGCAATATAATCCCATTCTTTGGCTATGAAGCAGTGGTTTCCGCTGCCCGATGAGAGTGGGCCAGCATGCTGTCCGCGACCCAGCCTTTCCATCGCGAGGTTCTGAACAGGCGTCACACCTGCGCGGTATTCGCCGGCTGGGCGAGAACGATGAGAGTGGACCCGTACCGACCGCCGTGTAAGGCGTAAGGCACCGTGACGGTCAGTTCCGGGTAGACATTAACGCTCCCTCGCCGCAGGGGGAAGCAGTGAGGGGGCGGTTGCGGTTAGCGGCTGCCAGAGCCGCTCGGGGTCGCGAAACCCCTCTTCGATGAGGGCATAAAAGCGGCTGGCGTGGAGACCGTCGACGAAGGCATGGTTAAATCGCCCGGCCACCGGGATCACGCCGTTCTGCAGTTTCCCCCAGGTGAGCGCCGGAACCGCGGCGCCCACCGCGTATTCCGCATGGGTCATCGAGGTGAAGTGGAGCCACGGCAGACAGCTGGCGCAGATAAAATGTTCGCCATCGACGATGAGCGGCGCAGGGGATGTCTCCCTTGCCGCGACGATCTTTGGCGTTGCCGCGGCGCTGAAGGTGGTGAACTCGGGGGCGTTGTCGCACCATACCTGGCGGAAGCCCTCCTCGACGGTCATCACCGGCGTCATGACCGCCAGACTGTCATATTCAATCACCTCGCCATTGCGCATGCGCTGTCGGAGCTGCGGGACCCCGTTGGCCGCGCGCAGCAGGGCATAGAGCGCGAGCTGAAAAAACGAGACCCGACGGTCCTTCGCACATTCGTACAGGCGCTGCGCCTCTATCGGAACGCAGAGATTAAAGCTGGGGTTGGCAAATTGTCGGTAAAAGGTGAAATGGTCCCGGCGGGGCCAGGCCGCGGTGTCGATGATCCGGTAATGTGCCATGGATGCCTCCTTATGGCTGGCGGTCTGCTGACTATGCGACGATTTCAATCAGGTTGCCATCGGGATCGGCGATCACCGCCTCATAATAGCCGTCGCCGGTGGTGCGCGGCGGTGAAACCAGTATTCCCGCCGCGCCGGCGCGCTGGGCAAGGGCATCGACCTGTTCTGCGCCGCCCACCGAGAGGGCCAGGTGCGCCCAGCCGGTATGGTTATTATCGGCGCTGGCCTGCTGCAGGTCAGGCTTGGTCATTAGCTCGATCACCACCTCGTCGTCGATGGTGACAAAATAGGAGGCAAAGCCGGGATTGGTCTGGCTGAGGTATTTTTCATTGATGCTGGCGGCAAAGAACTCGACCCAGAAGCGGGCCTGAGCCTCAAGCCGTTGGGTCCACAGGGCGAAATGGGCAATTTTCATGGTAAACCTCCGGGCAGGAACATTGACAATCACGGCAGGGCAGACGATTATGCTTGCTGTTGCTCGTTTATGATGATTTAAGGAGTTTCTTTGCTCGATTATGCTGCTTTTCCTCAACAGCGACAAGCGCTGATTTGCCAGATCCTGCAGGAAAACGGCAGGGTGGTGTGTGCGGAGTTGGCGGCGCGTCTTCAGGTGTCTGAGCACACCATCCGCCGCGATCTGCATGAGCTTAGCCGCGAAGGCGTCTGTAAAAAAGTCTACGGCGGGGCGGTGTTGAGCCTGCCGGAAGCGGGAGATTACAGTGAACGGAAAGATAAAAACCGAGCAACAAAACTCAGGATCGCGCAGCAGTGCGCCCGGCTGGTGAAACCCGGCGGCATCCTTTTCATTGATACCGGCACCACCAATCTGGCGATGGCCGAGGCGCTGCCCGCCGAGCTGGCGCTGACTGTGGTAACGAACTCTCCGGAGATCGCCGCGGTACTGGTGAAAAAGCCGCTCTACGAGGTGGTGATGCTCGGCGGCCAGGTGCAGCGGGCGAGCGGGGGCTGCGTTGGGGCCGCGGCGGTGGCTCAGGTGCAGGGGATGTTATTCGACCAGGGGTTTATCGGCGGCTGCGCCATGGCGCCAGAGTCGGGCCTGACCGGCTTTGACTATGCCGACTGCGAGTTTAAGAAAGCGGTGATTAAGCAGTGCAGCGAAATTATCATCGGCCTGACCTCGGATAAAATTCCGGCGGTGGCGCGATTCGTGGTGGCCACGAGCAGCGATATCGATGTGCTGGTGGTGGAGGAGAACATCAGTCGCGAATATCGCGTTGCCTTTCAGCAACACGATATTCGCATCCATACCGTGTAGCCGCTAGCGGGTGAGGGAGGTGGTGATAAGCCGCAGTCCCAGCGCCCCCAGCACCGTCGCGGTGGCGATATCGATTCGCCGCTTCAGCCGCAGGTAGACCCGACGCGGACGATCAGCGGAGAGTACCAGCGCCACCAGCGAATACCAGCTGACGTCGATCAGGAAACTCATCAGCGGCACGATGTAATAGAATGCGGTGGGGATCTGCGCCGGCAGCACGGCGGTAAAAATCGAGGCAAACACCAGCGCGGTTTTGGGATTGCTCAACTGAGTATACAGCCCGTCGCGGAAAGTCTTCAGCAACGAACGGTTGCCGTCCATGCCGCTGGCGGAAAAATCCATCGGCTGCGCCGAACCGCGGAAAATCTTATAGCCCAACCATAGCAGGTAGAGCCCGCCCGCTACTTTCAAGCCAATAAACAGCTCCGGCACCGCGGTGAGCACCTTCTGCAGGCCCAGCATCGCCATAATAGAAAAAATGGCGGCGCCGGCGCCGGTGCCCAGGGCGGTCACCAGACCGTGCAGGCGCGAGCGGGCGACCGCATTGCGCGCGACAAAAATAAAGCTCGGGCCGGGACTGATCACCCCCATGATCAGCACCGCGGCAAGGGCCATCAGGCTGGATAAGAACATAGCAACTCCTGGTATGTCCGCCGCCGGCAGGCGGTCGGCAACGTGGGGACGGTACGAGCAAACAGAGTAACAAACTGGCTCAGGAAAGCACGTGAAAACCTAGTGGAAAAGGCGAGGCTGAACGGGCATCCGCGGCGCGCGTTTTCTGCGCAACTGTTTGAATAACGATTCCCATTCCTGTCAGCGATGGTAAACTGAATAACTGTGATCTTTGTCATACCGTAATAACTACAGAGAAGAGACACTGCTATGCAACATATCATTGAGGGCTTCCTCAACTTCCAGAAAGAGATCTTCCCCCAGCGTAAAGAGCTCTTCCGCAGCCTGGCCTCCAGCCAGAATCCCAAAGCGCTTTTCATCTCCTGCTCTGACAGCCGTCTGGTGCCGGAACTGGTTACCCAGCAGGAGCCGGGACAGCTCTTTGTTATTCGTAATGCCGGGAATATCGTGCCGTCTTTCGGGCCGGAGCCGGGCGGTGTATCCGCGACCATCGAGTATGCCGTGGTTGCGCTGGGCGTGACGGATATCGTGATCTGCGGCCACTCTAACTGCGGGGCGATGAAAGCGATCGCCACCTGCCAGTGCCTGGAGCCGATGCCGGCGGTGTCTCACTGGCTGCGCTACGCTGATGCTGCGAAAGCGGTGGTGGAAAAGAAAACCTGGGCCAGCGAAACCGATAAGGTCAACGGCATGGTGCAGGAAAACGTCATCGCTCAGCTGAACAACATCAAAACCCATCCGTCGGTGGCGGTCGGTCTGCGCGACCAGACCCTGCGCCTGCACGGCTGGTTCTATGACATTGAAAGCGGCGAGATTCAGGCGCTGGATAAAAACACCAAATCCTTTGTTTCGCTGTCAGAAAATCCGGACGTCTTTTTCGAATAAAGCCGTTCCCAGGGCATGGAGGCCCTGTTCATCTCATCTCCTCACCACTACCACTCCACGCAAATTTTGCCGAAATGGGCGCCGCTTTGCAGATAGCGGAAGGCGTTTGGTAAGGCCGCAAAATCAAACACTTTATCGATGACCGGCCGCGACGCCTGCAGGTTCAGCGCGTTGACGTAGTCCTGTTGTTGCCGGCGATGACCCACCACCAGCCCCTGCAGTCGGGCCTGTTTACTCATCAGCAGATGGGTGGGCACATGACCTTCGAAGCCAGTCAGGACGCCGATCAGCGCGATGTGTCCGCCAACACTGACGGCCTCGAACGACTGGCCCAGGGTGCCCGGTCCGCCGAGCTCCAGGATAATATCGGCCCCGCGATGACCGGTAATGTCCTGCACCGTAGCGCCCCAGGCCGGGGTGGTGCGGTAATTGATGAGATGGTCAGCCCCCAGGGCGCGCGCGCGGGCGAGCTTTTCATCGGATGAGGAGGTGACGATGACCTGCGCGCCCATGCTTTTCGCCAGCTGCAGGGCGGTTATCGACACGCCGCCGGTGCCGAGCGTCAGCATCGTATCGCCCGCTTTTAGCCGCCCCTCCACCACCAGCGCGCGCCAGGCGGTGAGGCCGGAGGTGGTGATCGTCGCCGCCTCCCTGAAGCTCCATCCGTCAGGCGCATGGGTAAAATGACTGGCCGGTCTGACCACATACTGGCAGGCGAACCCCTCGGCGCCGTCGCCCGGCGTCTGGCTGAAGTCCTTCACCTGCGGGCCCGGACGGCCATCCAGCCACTGCGGGAAAAAGCCAGCGACCACCCGGTCGCCTGGCTGAAACTCGCTGACCCCGGCGCCAACCGCTTCGACCACCCCCGCGCCGTCCGCCATCAGGATCCGCCGATCGGCAGTGGGAATCACCCCCGTCGCTACCAGCAAATCGTGATAGTTCAGGGAGGTGGCGTGTAGCGCTACGCGGATCTCGCCTGCCGCCGGCGCGCCGGGGTCGGCAAGATCGACAAGCTGCAGATTATCCAGCGAACCGGGTTTGTTGACGATCCAGGCTTTCATCATGGGGCTCTCTTTTCCAGGGGATGCGCTAAGTATTGGCCCGTCATCGGCTGAACGCCACAGTGCGGCGGTCAGGAAATCACTGCCCGGAGAAAGAGGCGAAAAAAAAGCGCCGTTTTTGACGGCGCTTTTTTAATCGCGAAAGAGGGAAGAGATTATTTGCTCAGCTCAGCCGTCATATGGACGCGATTATTAAACTGGGCGCTGGTGATTTTATAGGACGCACCCTGCTCAGCGGCCTGGGCGGCGATTTTGGCTTCCGCACGGTCCAGGGTGGAAGCGGTGGCGCTGACGCTCTGGGCGAAGCTGACGGAAGAGAACAGCGACAGTGCAGCAACAGCAACGAAAGTTTTGATGGATTTCATGGTCATATTCCTTAATCTGGTGTCTGATATAGGGCTTGTCGCCCTGATGTGATAAAGAATACGCGCAACGCCTGGCGGTTTAAATCAAAACAATTTGCGAAACTCATTCAAATAATATGAATGATTTTCGGCCGGTCGCGATGCAGCACGTCGTTGCCGGGCTGGCCGTACCCCTGGTCTATAGCAACTCAGATCGGCGCAGAGGCGGCTAAACGTGGCCTCCGCGGTCATAAAATGATGAAAATGGGTATGGCTGACGAGGCGAAAATTACTTTTGATCCGCTCCAGTCCGTTGTAAACCCGCTTGCGATTGACGCCCAGCGTGTCTGCCATCTGATTAGTCGACTGTCCGCCGACCACGCCACGGATCATCTGCATCTCCAGGTCATTGAGTGGGGCTCGCAGCCGGGAGGAGCGACTCTGACGCTGATGGCGCGGCGCGAAAGGGCGGCTGCGATCTGCCAGACGGAGCAGAAGGCGGCGGATCTCCTGAACGCTTTCCCGCTGGCTGACCCACAGGAGGGTATCCGCGTAAAAGGCGCGTCCGCGTTTGACGTTGTTGGCGGAGGTAAATCCGACCACCAGGCCGGGATAGCGCTGGGCTAATTCAGCAGCGGCCTGATAATCGTGATAGTTTTCCAGCGCTAAAATAATCACATCCAGCCCGGCCGGATCGGGCAGATGGCTGAGCGGCAGTGAATGAATAATGTTCAGACCGGGCAAGGTTTCCTGAATATCTCTGAAACACTGGGCGAGGCCGATATTAAAATAAATATTATTGCTGTGAATTAAAATATTCAAAGAATAAACCCTGTTACAAGCGATCTAAACGGCGCGGGAAGGAGATTAGCTGCGAACCAGAAGTTTATTCATATCAGCAGGCGAGGTGTTTATATAATTCATCATGCCCGGCGGTTTGAAGGAATAAATTTCGGCTACACAAGCAGGATTAATATAATACCCTGCGCACTTAACGCGGATAATTAACACGCTTTCGACCCCCGCCTGGTTTAAGCGAGATTTTAAGGTCTGAATGACCTGCCATAATCGCTGCGCGGACGGACGGAGATTATTTTTCTCCCAGACGTTAATCATTAACTCTTCATCACTGACCAGACGTTCTCTGCCATGCGCCAGCAAATATTCCAATAAACACGCCATGGTGCTGCGCAGCTGAACTTGCGTTCGCGTCCCACGTAACGCGATAATTTCCCGATGATGCAGGCAGTAGAAAATATTATCCGCTAACTTATAGCCAAGTAGTTTATAGCCTGTAGTCATCCACCACTCCCTGACAAATCCCCGTATTGCCGGTGCAGAGTACCCGCCTGTGGCGGTCTGACCAAGTGAATTTTATGAGCTAGAATAATCAAAACAATTAACCACATTCACATACATAACTAGAATAAAAATCTGATAAAATCGCTCACTTCTGTTGGATTATGTGGTATAGGAAAAGTCTTAATCAAGAGGTGTGCGAAGTTAAGCGGTTGAAAATATAGGTGGTGGAAACAAAAAATTGCATTTACATTGATCTAGATCAATTTTATGCCTTTCAGGTGGCAATCACCATTTACATAGCAAAACAAAGATTGAAATAACAACGTTTAAGTGATGATAAGCTGATTCTGAACTTATGGAATTACCCAGGGAACTGTTCATTACTTTTCAGGAGCGTTTTTATGGTCATTGCAACTCGTAAGCCTCTGTGCAACAAACGCTGGGCCGCCAGCCCGGCCTCTCAGGATCTTCAGTTGACCCAGCTGCGTCACCCCTGGGTCGCCACCACCGCCAGCTGCAAAAGTAAAAAAGGCTGGAAGCGCCGCGGTTAACGGCTAATCCACTTCCCCGGACACCACGCCCCGGTTGCGTTAATGCCACGACCGGGGTTTTGCTGTGATCGGTGTTCTGCGTGAAGGTCACACCGGGCGCAGGCAGTAGCCTGAGGCGGTATTCTCCACGCTGGCGAATCCCGGCAGGCCAAGATGCATACCGCCGACGAGCCACCGCTCGTTGGCGGCCTGGCGCAGGAGACTTTCCCGTGTACGCCGCGCCTGGTCAGGATCGACGTCAAAGGCCACCGATGCCTCTGGCCGGGCGCTCTGGATCGAGGGAAAGTGGACGATATCCCCCCAGATCAGCAGCGACGTTCCGCCCGCCTCGAGGCGATATCCGGTATGCCCCGGCGTATGGCCGGGCAGGGGACATGGTCGGATCCCGGCGATCCGCTCATTTTCATCGATAGCACGAATTTGCGTCGCGCAGATCGCCATTACGCGCCGGACGAGCAGCACGTTGCGTTGTCCACGCTCGCTGGCGTTGTCCAGTGTCGACGGCGCCAGCCAGTAAGCGCTTTCCCGCGAGGGCAGGAACACCGTGGCGTTGGGATAAGCCGGTGTACCGGCGGCGGTCAGCAGGCCGCCGATATGGTCCGGGTGCGCGTGGGTGAGGAGGATGGTGTCAATGTCCTCAGGGCGGACGCCGAGCAGCGCCAGATTGGCGATAAGCGCGCCGCCGACGCCGTTGGCCCCGCCGGTGCCGGTATCCACCAGCACCGTGTGCCCGCGTCCGCGGATAAGGTAAGCGCCGATCTCAATGATCTCCGGCGAGATTACCCCGGCCTGGCGCTGCAGACGCGCCGCCTCTTCAGGGGCAATCCCCGCCAGTAACGTCAGCGGCGCCGTCATCTGGCCATCACTGATGGCGCTTATCGTCAGGTCGCCTGCTGTCAGGGAATAAAAGGGAGCTGGTGTCATGTTGACCTCACGCTTGCTCCGCCGGGTGACGCAACCGGGCGGTAATGGGCTGATAGACAAAGACGGCGGCCGTGGCGGCGTGGGGATGCAGGTCGTCACGCGGGACGATGGCGGCATAGCGGGCATGCCGGGTGGCCAGACCGCCGGGCTGCAGGACGACCGGCGCAGCGACGGGCAGGGCTTCCGCGGTATCGCTCAGCAGCAGCACCTCGTCCGGAGCAACCTCCCGCAGCGCGTTAGTTGTGAGATAGAGGTGGCGATGCCAGTCGGCGATCGCCGATTGCCAGCGGGCAAAATGACCGCCGCCGTTGCGGCGATAGGCGTCGCTGTCGATGACGGCGGCATCGCGGATATCGTGTAGCGCCAGGTAGCGAGGGCAGCCCTCGCTGAGCGCGCAGAAGCGCTGGGAGGCATGAAAACCGGGCACCGAGACCAGCGCCGGTAATTTTTCCAGATTGTAAAAGGTATTCCACGCCGCTTCGCTTTGCGGGTCGGTGTAGGCGCATTCGACGACATAGAGCATAGTGACCTCGAGAGACAGATGATTGAGCGCATAAGGCGCTTCAGTGAATTTACTTCATCCTATCTGGCGAAAATGGCGCTGAAAAACGATGTTTATTCAAGACTCAGTGATATTCTGTCACTGACTTTCAGTCAGCCCGCACAAGGAGCATTGGCTATGCGTCGTAAAATTCCCAGCAGCGCTGCGCTACTGGCCTTTGAGGCCGCCGCCCGCCACGGCAACTTTGCCCGCGCGGCGGCGGAGCTCGCATTAACGGAAGGGGCCATCAGCCGGCAGATCGGCCGTCTGGAAGCGCTCCTCGACAGCAAACTATTCGACAGAATCGGGAGCCGGGTACGGCTCAATCCGGCAGGCGCCCGCTATGCCAGACAGGTCCGCGAGATCCTCAGCAGGCTGGAGCGGGAAACCCTCGACGTCAGCGGGATGCCGGCCGATGGCCGCAGTCTGGAGATCGCCGTGCTCCCCACCTTCGCCAGCCGCTGGCTCATCCCCCGCCTCGGGCAGTTCACGGCGCAGCATCCGCATATCGTGGTCAATATCGCCGCTCGCAGCGACCCCTTCATTCTGCCGGGCAGCGGATTTGATGCGGCTATCCATTTTGATCACCCGGCGTGGACCGGAATGGATGTGACGTTTTTGTTTGCGGAGTATCTGCTGCCGGTCTGTCATGCTGCGCTGCTGACGGATAACGATCTCCCGGGGCTGCTGAACCGGCTGCCGCGCATTCATCGGCGGCAAAATCCGGATGCCTGGCTGCACTATGCCCGGGAGTGTGGTCTGGCGCTGGATAACCCGGCGCAGGGGCCGCGCTATGATCTGCATGAGATGGCGATCGCTGCGGTACTCAGCCAGCAGGGCGTGGCCCTGGTGCCGAAGATGTATGTGGAGAGCGAGCTGCGTAACGGGACGCTGGTCGCCCCGTGGCCGGGCTCCCCGACGCTGGCCAAGCGCTTCTGCCTGATCAAACCCGGCGGCGGCGAGGGGGAGCCTGCGCTGCAGGCGTTTGAGCGCTGGCTGCAGACGACGATTGCGGCAGGTTAGCTTAAGGCGTTCCCGGGCGTACGCTGCGCCGCCCGCTGGCGGGCATATTTGCCCGGCGATGTCCCGGCATAGCGGGTAAAAGCCACGCTGAACGCGCTGGCCGAGCCATAGCCGAGGCGCTCGGCGATATCCGCCATGCTGATGCCCGGCTCTCCCAGCCACCGCATCGCCAGGGTCATGCGCCAGCTCAACAGATAGCCCATCGGGGTCATTCCGGTCAGGCCGGTAAAGCGTTCAAATAACGTCGAGCGAGACAGCGCGCAGTCGGCGGCCAGGGCGTTGACGGTCCAGCGTCTGGCGGGGGCCTCATGCAGCAGACGGATTGCCTGGGCGATCCGCGGGTCGCTCAGGCCGCGCACCAGGCCTGGGGTGGCGAGTGTTTCGCAGGAGCGGATGGCCTCGATAAACAGCAGCTCAACCATCCGCGCCAGAACGAAAGATTTACCTGCGCGATCCGCCTGGGCTTCCTCTTTCAGCAGTCCGACAAAGGTGGCCAGCCGCGGCTGGTCGCGAACCACCACCAGGGCGGGCAGCAGCGAGGTCAGCAGGCTGGCGTTATCCGAATCGGCAGCGCAGTGGCCAATCAGCGCCAGAATCTCCGCCGGCTGGTCGAGGGCTCCCAGGCGAAAGTGTTCCTCCGCCAGTTTCACCGGGGTGGTCTCCAGCGCCGGTGAAGGCGGCGGGGTCAGGCTGGTAAGCGCGAAGCGGTACGCCGCCGGGATCAGCATAAAATCCCCGGCGCGCAGGGTCTGCGGCGGATGCTGGTCTATTTCCAGCCGACAGCCTCCTTCCAGCACCACGCCATAGAACGACATGCCCTGGTCCGAGCGAATGACGCGCCATTCTCCCGCCCCCTCAATGGTTTTGGTCAGCACCGCTCTGAGATTTAGCATCGCAATGATTTCCGCCAGCGGGTCGCTCATTTCCGGACTCCTGCTAAAGAATGATGGATTATTGACCCTATATCGTCCGGAGCGGGCTGTCTATGATGAAAAGGAAGAAGCCAATCGGAGACAGAGAGATGCAAACGATTATGATCACCGGCTGTTCATCGGGTTTTGGCCTGGAGACGGCGCGTTATTTTCTTGAACAGGGCTGGAAGGTTATCGCCACGATGCGGGTTCTGCGAGAGGATCTATTGCCAGCCAGCGACCGTCTGCGGCTGGTGCGCCTTGACGTCACCTCAGCGCAGAGTATCGCCGAGGCGATTGCCGAGGCCGGAGAGATTGACGTTCTGGTCAATAACGCCGGAGTGGGGATGCTCAACGCCCTGGAGGGGGCGTCGCACGAGGCGATAGCGAACCTGTTTGCCACCAATACTCTTGGGACTATCGCCATGACCCAGGCGGTACTTCCCCGGTTCAGAGCGCGCCGTAGCGGGACGATCGTGAATATCACCTCGGCGGTCACCCTACAGCCGATGCCCCTGCTGGCGGTCTATACCGCGAGTAAGGCGGCGGTGAACGCCTTCACGGCGTCCCTGGCGCTGGAGCTGCGGCCCTTCAATATTCGCGTCGGGGTGATCCTGCCGGGACGCGATCCCCAAACCCGCTTCGGGGAAAACGCGCGTGGAACGATGGGCCAGCTCCCGGAGAGCTATGCGGCGCTCGGCCAGCAGATCCTCGACAGCATCCAGGAAAACGCCAGCGTGACGCGGGCTGTCGATGTGGCTCAGGCCGTCTGGCGAATGGTGAACGATCCTGATGCCCCTTCGCGGCTGCCGGCAGGGGATGATGCCCTGGCGATGGCGCAGGCCAGTCGGAGTCGCGAATAATCGGCTTTAGCTTTGTCGTTGGCAGGGTTCGATAACGTTCAGGCGGGAAGCGCAGAAGGCGTGCGTTTTCCGGTCAAGATGCTGCAGGGTAATGTTGAGAGGGAATGATAAGAAACAAGATTGGTGCGTCTGAATGGACTCGAACCATCGACCCCCACCATGTCAAGGTGGTGCTCTAACCAACTGAGCTACAGACGCATTATGGTGCGTTTAATTGGACTCGAACCAACGACCCCCACCATGTCAAGGTGGTGCTCTAACCAACTGAGCTATAAACGCATAATGGTGCGTTCGATTGGACTCGAACCAACGACCCCCACCATGTCAAGGTGGTGCTCTAACCAACTGAGCTACGAACGCAATGTTGTGGTGACAACGGGGACGCATATTAGCGGCAGGCAGGGGATGTGGCAAGAGGTAAACGTCACTTTTCTTGTACATTGCTTGCGATTGCGGATCTTTTACCCATTCCGGCGATATTTTACTGAACCACAAGGATATTTCTTCGCCAGCAGGCGCCTCGCCTCTCTTTTCTCCGCGGGTCTCAACCTGCGCACAAAGGTTGCCGTTGTGTTAAATTATCGCCCACCAGAAGAGAGGAGTAATAACGAAGATGAAATCGATAGGTATTTTCTGCGGTTCTTCAGCTGGCGAACATCCGCTGTATCTCGACACTGCCCGACGGGTTGGCCACACGCTGGCGCAGCAGGGCCTGGCTGTTGTCTATGGCGGCGGCAAAGTTGGCTTGATGGGGGCGGTTGCCGATGCGGCGCTTGAGGCCGGGGGCGTGGTGATTGGCGTGATGCCGCGCGGCCTGGTGGAGCGGGAAATTGCCCATCGCGGGTTGACGGAGCTGCATGTGGTTGAGGATATGCACGAACGGAAAACCAAAATGGCGGCGCTGGCCGACGGCTTTATTGCTCTGCCGGGCGGAGCGGGGACGCTGGAAGAAATTTTCGAACAGTGGACCTGGGCGCAGCTGGGCATCCATGAAAAGCCGTGCGCATTTCTGAATATTAAAGGGTATTACGATCCGCTGCAGGCGATGGTCAATAACATGGTGCGGGAAGGGTTTATGCACCCGCGCTACGCGGAGATGCTGCCGTTTGCTGCCTCGGCAGAGGAGATTATCGCCGGTTTTCGCGACTATACGCCGCCGGCGCGTAAATGGGTTCAGCAGCCCGCTATTTAAACATCAAGCGAAGGGTAAACAGCGCGCAGACGATGAGCAGAACCAACAGCAATTCGAAGCGATAACGTTGCAGCATGATGTCCTCCTGAAAAAAAACCGGCGCTATTCAGCGCCGGTTTATCACCTTAACGCTCTGACCGTTATGCCGCCGGTTGTACCGCCGGTTTGGCTGCGTGGTGCGCCGCTTTGTGGTGCTTCTTCGCCGCCTGGGCTTTCTGCGCTACAGCCGGTTTCGCTGCGGCTTTGTGGTGCTTCTTCGCTGCCTGGGCTTTCTGCGCGACCGCCGGTTTCGCTGCGGCTTTATGGTGTTTCTTCGCTGCCTGGGCTTTCTGTTCGGCTGCCGGTTTCGCCGCCGCTTTATGGTGTTTCTTGTGATGAACGGTGGTGTGGCTGGCTGCGGCAGCCGGGGTGGTGGTCGCGGCATCGGCGGCGAAAGCAACAGATGACAGACCCATAGCAGCGGCAACAACCAGAGCTAATACTTTTTTCATGCTGAAATCCTCGAATTGGTTTCCTGAGTAACCCCACTGCGGGGCTGTTGGCCACACTATATGCATCTCCGGGGCGCTCATCAGTGAGTCTTTGGTGTCGGGGAGTAACGAAATGTACAACGCCGGAACAAAACTGAAGAAAGAAAAAGCCCGCCGGGGTGGCGGGCTTTGGCAGGGTTAGCGCGCGGCGCGCTGTAAGATAGTGCTGGAGGGCTGGCGCTGCAGAAAACGCATCCGCAGCATCATCATAATGGCGGCGGAGGTCAGGCCGATGATAAATCCGCACCAGAAGCCGGCGGGCCCCATGCGGGGGACAATCACGTCGGTCAGCGCCAGCAGGTAGCCGCTGGGCAAACCCAGCACCCAGTACGCGGTAAAGGTGATAAAAAAGATAGACCGCGTATCTTTATAGCCACGCAGGATACCGCTGCCGATCACCTGAATGGAGTCGGAGATCTGGTAGACCGCCGCCAGCAGCATCAGATGCGAGGCCAGCATCACCACCTCAGGGTTATCGTTATACAGCAGGGCAATCTGCTTACGCATCAGCACGGTAAAGATAGCGGTAAACACCGCCAGACAGACGCCCACGCCCACGCCCGTGCGGGCGGAAACCTGGGCATCGATCGTTGAGCCCTGGCCGAGGCGGAAGCCGACGCGAATGGTGACCGCGGCCGCCAGCGACAGCGGCAGAACGAACATCAGCGAGCTGAAGTTCAGCGCAATCTGGTGGCCGGCGACGTCAATGATCCCGAGCGGAGAGACCAGCAGCGCGACGACGGCAAACAGGGTCACTTCGAAGAACAGCGCCAGGGCGATGGGCAGCCCCAGCTGCACCAACCGCAGCAGAACGGCGAAATCGGGGCCGCTGAAGCCCTCGGCGCAGCGGATATCGCGCATCGAACGCGCCCGGCGCACCCACCACAGCATGCTGGCGAACATCACCCAGTAAACGGAGGCCGTCGCCACGCCGCAGCCGACGCCGCCCAGCTCCGGCATGCCAAAATGGCCATAGATAAAAATGTAGTTCACCGGAATGTTGACCAGTAAACCGATAAAGCCCATGACCATCCCGGGCTTGGTTTTCGCCAGCCCTTCACACTGGTTACGGGCGACCTGGAAGAACAGGTAGCCCGGCGCTCCCCACAGCAGCGCGCGCAGATAGCCAACCGCTTTCTCCGCCAGCAGCGGATCGATGTTGTGCATGGAGCTGATGATATACCCGGCATTCCACAGCACGATCATGATCAGCACCGAGACCAGCCCCGCCAGCCAGAAGCCCTGACGCACCTGCGGCGCGATACGCTCCCGCCGCCCGGAGCCATTGAGCTGCGCCACCACCGGGGTCAGCGCCAGCAGCAGCCCGTGGCCGAAGAGAATGGCCGGTAGCCAGATGGAGGTCCCGATGGCCACCGCGGCCATATCGGTAGCGCTGTAGCCGCCCGCCATCACGGTATCGACAAAACCCATCGCCGTCTGCGCCACTTGCGCAAGAATGACGGGTATAGCCAGAGCTAATAACTGACGCGCTTCAATGAAATACTTCTGCACGTGAACACCTTTGTATTGTTGTTTTTTTGAGACTAAAAAAGCCGCCGTAACTGGCAGCAAGGGGATAAAAATGAGGAAATTCCAGTCTATTGTAGCGAGGATTAGCCATTAAGCCAGTGAAAAAAGAGTCGAGGCACGAAGCGCGCTGGCAACCGCTCAGCCCTCCTGTTATTGTTCCCGATAGCGAAAACGGTAATGATACCGTCATGATTTTCAACAGGAGCCAAACATGTTTACTGGTATTGTTCAGGGAACCGCGAAAGTGGTCTCCATTGATGATAAACCCAATTTTCGCACCCACGTGGTGGAGCTGCCGGCGCATATGCTGGAGGGGCTCGAAACCGGGGCATCGGTAGCCAACAACGGCTGCTGCCTGACGGTGACCGACATCAACGGCGCGCGCATCAGCTTCGATCTGATGAAAGAGACGCTGCGGATTACCAACCTCGGCGATATTCAGGTCGGGGATGAAGTCAATGTCGAACGGGCGGCGAAATTCAGTGATGAAATCGGCGGGCATTTGATGTCCGGCCATATTATGACCACGGCGGAAATCGTGAAGATCCTTACTTCCGAAAATAACCGTCAGATCTGGTTTAAAGTACAGGATCCGACGCTGATGAAATATATCCTTTATAAAGGATTCATCGGTATCGATGGCATCAGCCTGACGGTAGGCGAGGTGACGGCAACCCGATTCTGCGTGCATCTTATTCCGGAGACGCTGCAGCGGACCACGCTGGGGGCGAAGAAGCTGGGCGACCGCGTCAATATCGAGATCGACCCGCAAACCCAGGCGGTTGTCGATACGGTTGAACGCGTGCTGGCGGCGAAAGAGGTCGCGGCTAAGGTCAGTGAAGCCTGACAAACACTCCCCCGCCGGTGAGCGGGGGAGTGTTTTTTAACGGGCGACGCGCAGTCCGTGTTCAATCCCGCGCGAGAACACCACCTGCCAGAGCTGAATGTCGCGGGCGCGGAAGGCGCCGGCGCAGGCGTTCAGGTAATAACTGAACATGCGTTTGAAACGCTCAGAATAGTTATCGGCAATTTCCGGCCAGCTGGCGAGGAAACGCTCATACCAGGCCATCAGGGTGGTGTCATAATCGGCGCCGAAGTTGTGCCAGTCTTCCATCACAAAGTGCTTCTCGCTGGCATCGGCGATCTGCCGTACCGACGGCAGGCAGCCGTTAGGGAAGATATATTTATTGATCCACGGGTCAACGTTATGGTCGGTGACTTTGGAACCGATGGTGTGCAGTAAGAAGCGGCCGTTGGGTTTCAAATTACGATCGGCGACCTCAAAGTAGGTGGCGTAATTTTTGGGACCCACGTGTTCGAACATGCCGACGGAGACGATGCGGTCGAAGCTGTCGTGCAGATCGCGATAATCCTGAAGACGGATATCCACGTCAAGGCCATCGCAGCGCGCCTGGGCCATCTTTTGCTGTTCGGCGGAGATGGTCACGCCGACAACGCTCACCTGGTAATTCCGCGCCATATATTCGGCAAGACCGCCCCAGCCGCAGCCGATATCCAGCACTCGCATGCCTGGCTCGAGCTCCAGCTTACGGCAGATGAGATCCAGCTTATCCTGCTGCGCGGCTTCGAGGGTCTGCGCCTCTTTCCAGTACCCGCAGGAATATTGCATGTAGGGATCCAGCATCCGGCTGAAAAGATCGTTGCCGAGGTCATAGTGCTCTTTGCCGACGATCCAGGCGCGTTTTTTACTTTGCAGGTTAAACAGGCGAGCGCCTGCGATGCGGAGTGTGTCTTTGAAATGGTGAGGGAGTTGTTTTTCCAGCCCGGCGCGGAGCACTTTATGGAAGAATATATCCAGACGCTCGCAGTCCCACCAGCCGTCCATATAGCTTTCGCCTAAACCCAGCGACCCCTCCTGCAATACGCGTTTAAAAAAAAGAGGGTTTTTAATCCGCAGGTCTGACGGCGCGGAGCCATTGATTTCAATTCCCGCACGGCCCAACAATTCAGCTGCAATCCGGTACCAGTCATCATTTGGTACACTTACTTCTTCTATACACGATGAACTCATAGCTTCTCCATCACGCCCAAGTGATCAGAACCTTAAAACAGCGTAGACGCTTTTTTGGCTTTGTGAGAAATCTCACGGATAATCCGTGAAGTCGCTATCCGACGTAGAACAGAGGAAGGGAGATAACCCTTGCCGAAAGGCCTTCCATGGTGAAACGGAGGCATCCTGCATCCGTTAATCTGTTAAATATTTTTTATTTATGTGAACCCGGATCCAGTATAGGACGCTAAGTACTGGCTTTCAATAAAAATATCTTAGCGTGCTAACCACTGGTCCGGGCTCTGGCGACGGGCGTCAGGCGTGGGAAGAGTGGGCCGCCAGCGCTGGAGTCTGCTGCAGGCGATAACCCACTCCGGCTAACAAAATAGAGACCAGCATCACGCTGGTGGTGGTCAGCAGCGGCGTGGCGATCAGCGCGGAGACTAGCAGGCTGGTCAGGAAGCACAGGCCAAGCTGGAGGGTGTTCTGCAGCGCCGCCGCGCGGCCGGTTGCCTGCGGGAAAGGCTTCAGCGCCTGAGCGACCACGATGGGGTAGATCCCGCCGTTGACCACCGCCATCAGGCAGAACGGGATCATCAACGCCACCAGCGAGGCATGCGTTTGCAGACCCACCAGCCAGGTGGCGGCGACGCTGACGGCGAAGACCACCAGCAGCCACGGGAGCATTTGTTGCCCGGACCATTTTTGCAGCAGCGCGCGACAGCCATAGCCGCCCACCAGAAAAGCGATGGTCTGCGGGATATAGCTCAGGCCGATGGCGGTCGGGCCGTAGCCCATCTCATGAAGGATAAACGGCGAACCGGTAAGCCAGGCGAAGAAGCTGGCGGAGCAGGCGGCGTAGATCAGGACGTTGCCGCTGTATTCCCGGGAGCGCAGCAGCGCCAGAAAAGTGATTTTCTTTTCAGCCACTGTGGCCGACTTAGCGGCGGCCTTCAGGCGCAGGGCAGGCAGCATCAGCAGCAGAGTGATGGCAAACAAGGTGGCGAAGATGGCTTGCCACTCGAAGTGTACCAGCAGCCAGCTGCCCAGCAGCGGGGCCAGCGCAGGGGACAGTCCTACCAGCGGCATAATAGTGGCGAAGATGCGGTTGGTGCGCTGGGCGGGATAGTAATCGGTCACCATCGCCTGCCAGGTGACCGCCGCGGCGCAGACGCCAATCGCCTGCAGAAAACGCAGCGCCAGCATCAGCGTGGCGTTCTGCACCCACAGCATTCCCAGGCAGCCGACCGCGAAAATCGCCAGGCCGCTCAGCAGCACCGGTTTGCGCCCGTAGCGGTCTGACAGCGGCCCCCAGAAGAGCTGGCCCAGCGCGAATCCGGCGAGGAACAGGCTCAGGCTGGCGCTAATGGATGCGGCGGAGGTGTCGAGATCCTGCTGCATGGCGGCAAATGCCGGCAGGTACATATCGGTGGCCAGAAAGCCCAGCACGCTCAGGCCGGCCAGCCAGACTAAAAATCCTTTCCCAGGTTGTGACATAACGTTCTCATTTTTGGAGTACAGGTACGATGCCGCAGAGTGTATGGAGTGCATTGTGGCTTGTGAAACGCTAATATTTGTCACATGCATTCAAAAATTTTGCAGGCAGAAAATGTGGTCTGAATACTCTCTGGAAGTGGTTGATGCCGTCGCCCGGAACGGCAGCTTTAGCGCGGCGGCGCAGGAGCTCCATCGGGTGCCTTCCGCCGTCAGCTATACCGTGCGTCAGCTCGAAGAGTGGCTGGCCGTCCCGTTGTTTGAGCGCCGTCATCGTGATGTGGAGCTGACCCCCGCCGGGGTCTGGTTTTTACAGGAAGGGCGCTCTGTTATCAAAAAAATGCAGATCACCCGCCAGCAGTGCCAGCAAATTGCCAACGGCTGGCGCGGGCAGTTGTCGATCGCGGTGGACGATATCGTGAAACCCGCGCGGATGCGCCAGATGATCGTGGATTTCTATCGCCATTTTCCCGACGTCGAGCTGATCGTTTTTCAGGAAGTGTTCAATGGGGTATGGGATGCGCTGGCCGACGGCCGCGTGGAGCTGGCGATTGGCGCAACGCGCTCTATTCCGGTCGGGGGCCGCTATGCGTTCCGCGATATGGGGATGCTGAGCTGGGACTGCGTGGTGGCGAGCGATCACCCGCTGGCGAAGATGGCGGGGCCGCTGAGCGACGATGTCCTGCGCAACTGGCCGTCGCTGGTGCGGGAAGATACCTCGCGTTCGTTGCCCAAACGGACAACGTGGCTGCTGGATAACCAGAAGAGGGTGGTGGTCCCCGACTGGGAATCGTCGGCAACCTGTCTGTCGGCAGGGCTCTGCGTCGGCATGGTGCCAAGCCATTTCGCCCGGCCATGGGTGGATCGCGGCGAGTGGACCGCCCTGGCGCTGGAAAATCCGTTTCCGGATGCGGCCTGCTGTCTGACCTGGCAGCAGAATGATGCTTCACCGGCGTTAAACTGGATGCTGGACTACCTGGGGGACAGCGACACGCTGAATCGGGAGTGGCTGCGGGCGCCGGAATGATCCGCGCCCGCCAGTGCTTTAGCGACGATAGTCGACAAACGGGCCATCCGCCACCGAGCGGCGTTCGACCAGCCGAGGGTGCACTTCAATAGACTGCGACTCTTCGCGCTTGTTGACGATACGATCCAACAGCATATTGAACGCGGCTTCGCCCAGCGAATCTTTCGGCTGATGAATGGTGGTTAACGCCGGGCTGAAATAGCGGGCGTTACGCACATTATCATAACCGATCAGCGAAATGTCCTGCGGCACGCGCAACCCCATTTCATCCGCGGCGCAGATAGCGCCCATCGCCATAATGTCGCCGCCGCAGAAGACCGCCGTTGGACGGTGTTGTTGGCTCAGGATCTGCTGCATGGCGCGGTAGCCGGACTCCGGCTCGAAGTCGCCCTGTACAATCCAGTTTTCCGGCACGCTGATATGCGCCTCTTTCATCGCCTGCATGAAGCCGGCCAGTCGCCCCGCGCCGGTGTTGCGCTCCAGCGGGCCCGGGATCACGCCGATTTCGCGGTGACCGCGTTCAATCAGGTAACGTCCGGCGATATACCCGCCCTGGAAGGCGTTATCGATTACCGCATCGGTAAAGTCGGCTTTTGCTTCGCCCCAGTCCATCACCACCATCGGAATATGGCGATACTCTTCCAGCATGCTCAGGACGGAATCCGGGTATTCGGAACACATCACCAGCAGACCGTCGACGCGTTTTTGCGCCATCATCGACAGATAGGCCCGCTGTTTTTCCGGGTCGTTCCAGGCGTTGCCGAGGATTAGGGTATAGCCCTTCTGGAAGCAGCTCTTTTCAACGGACTCAATAATTTCAGCGAAATAGGCGGCTTCGCTACTGGTCGCCAGCAGGCCAATCGATTTTGTATGATTGACTTTCAGGCTGCGGGCCACGGCGCTCGGCGAGTAGTGCAGCTCTTTGATCGCCGCCCATACCGCATTGCGCGTCTCTTCGGCAACGAAACGGGTTTTGTTAATTACATGTGATACAGTTGTAGTGGAAACGTTTGCGCGCTTCGCTACATCTTTAATAGTTGCCATTACATCTCACTCCATGCCTTGACCTGATCGCCTGATCATCGATACGTAAACGTTTGCCTACACACACCCTGAATACAATTTTCAACATTGCATCACGTCGGGAAAACGACACAGAACGACAGGAAGGGGTCAATGGCCGATACGCTTTTAAATTAGCGTGGGATTTTGTCCGATCTTGGGGCAAAGTGGAAGAGCAAAAATGTGCATCGCCCTAAATCCCGGAAGATTTTTGCGATTTTTTGTGCAAAAATGAGCAAGCTCACTTTTGGTGTGGGGATAACAAGAGGGAAAAATGATGGATACCAATTTAAAGTTTTCGCTGATCACCACGATTATTGCCCTCGGCGTGATCGTCGCATTCAGCCTGACCGCCATACTGCACTAATGTTCCGATGAGGGAGGAGCGCGGCCTCCTCCCCGTATCCCGCCATTATTATCAATTCTGCAAAAATCTTTTGTCATTTCGTTCACTTTTGTTTTTTTGTGATTGATGTCATGCTTTTGGCTTCTGATGTTACGCCGTCCTCCCTGACGGTCTGATGGAGTCATTGAATGAAAATCAACTTTCCTTTACTCGCGCTGGCGATCGGCGCCTTTGGCATCGGGACCACCGAGTTCTCCCCGATGGGATTGCTGCCGGTGATTGCCAAGGGCGTGGACGTCTCGATACCGGTAGCGGGAATGCTGATCAGTGCGTATGCCATCGGCGTCATGGTCGGCGCGCCGCTGATGACCCTGCTGCTGTCCCATCGCGCCCGACGCAATGCGCTGATTTTTCTGATGGGGATCTTCACCGTCGGCAACCTGCTGTCATCCATTGCGCCGGATTACACCACGCTGCTGCTGTCGCGCATTATTACCAGCCTCAACCACGGCGCCTTTTTTGGCCTGGGGTCGGTGGTAGCGGCCAGCGTGGTGCCTAAGCACAAGCAGGCCAGCGCGGTGGCCACCATGTTTATGGGCCTCACCATCGCTAATATCGGCGGCGTGCCTGCCGCGACCTGGCTTGGAGAAACCATCGGCTGGCGGATGTCCTTCCTCGCCACCGCGGGGTTAGGCCTGCTGGCGATGGTGAGCCTGTGGTTCTCCCTGCCGAAGGGCAGCGCGGGCGAGCGGCCGGATGTCAAACAAGAGCTTTCGGTCCTGTTACGGCCGCAGGTGCTTTCTGCCTTACTGACCACCGTGCTGGGCGCCGGGGCGATGTTTACGCTGTATACCTACATTTCGCCGGTACTGAATACGCTGACCCATGCTTCATCGCTGTTTATCACCGCGATGCTGGTGCTGATTGGTGTTGGTTTTTCGCTGGGCAACTATCTGGGCGGCAAATTCGCCGACCGGTCGGTCTCCCGCACGCTGAAAGGCTTTCTACTGCTGCTGATGGCGATCATGCTGGCGATACCGCTGCTGGCGCAATCCCAGGCGGGTGCGGCTATCAGTATGATCGTCTGGGGCGCAGCCACCTTTGCGGTAGTGCCGCCGCTGCAGATGCGAGTGATGCGCGTGGCGCATGAGGCGCCGGGTCTCTCTTCTTCGGTGAATATCGGGGCGTTCAACCTGGGCAACGCGCTGGGCGCCGCCGCCGGCGGAGCGGTGATCTCCGGCGGACTGGGATATGCGTTTGTGCCGGTGATGGGCGCGATTATTGCCGGTCTGGCGCTGCTGCTGGTCTGGTTTAGCGGACGAGCGCAGCCGGAGGAGGCCTTTGCCAGCCAGTCATAAACGGTGGGGAAGGGTGTAAAAAAAACCGCAGCAGGGGTCACTCTGCTGCGGTTTGTCGTTTATGCGGCCAGGTTAGCGGCAACAAACTTCCAGTTAACCAGCGCCCAGAAGTGGTCCAGATAGCTTGGACGGGCGTTGCGGTAGTCGATGTAGTAAGCATGTTCCCAGACGTCAACGGTCAGCAGCGGCTTCGCGTCGGTGGTCAGCGGGGTACCCGCGTTGCTGGTGGAGACGATAGCCAGGCTGCCGTCGGCATTTTTAACCAGCCAGGTCCAGCCAGCGCCAAAGTTTTTCGCCGCGGCGTCGGTAAATTTGGCCTTAAACTCTGCGAAGCTGCCGAAGGATTTGGCAATCGCGGCCGCCAGCTCGCCTTCCGGTTCGCCGCCGGCGTTCGGCGCCAGGCAGTTCCAGTAGAAGGTGTGGTTCCAGACCTGCGCCGCGTTGTTGAAAACGCCGCCTTCAGAGGTGCGCACGATCTCTTCGAGCGATTGACCTTCGAACGCGGTGCCTTTGATCAGGTTGTTGAGGTTAGTGACATACGCCTGGTGGTGTTTACCGTAGTGGTATTCCAGGGTTTCTGCGGAAATGTGCGGCGCCAGGGCGTCTTTTGCATATGGTAATGCAGGTAATTCAAACGACATTGCTACTCTCCTTATAACTTTTTTGTTTTATCTCACATTGACAAGATGAGGTTTTCACCTGAATCGCGTTCTGACCGCCCGACGCTGTCGCGTCCCGGGCCTGTTATTGTATTGAGAATGTTAACATTTGCCGCAGGCAGTGAAAAGCCTTACAACGATAAAGGCTATTATCGCCGGCGCAACTGCCGAAGGCTTAACCGTTTTCTGCGTAGCGGCGCGTTAAGACGCCCGCAGATGTTGCAAAAATGTATAAGTAAAAGGAGGCTGGGTCTCCAGCCTCTCACCGCAATGGTTAATTTCTCAGCAGGCCATCTTAAGGCCCCGCAGCGCAAACGACTGAGTGAAAATAAGCATTTTAAATCAAATAATTAATGACGCTATGCTTTCAGGCAATCGCCGCTATGCCAATAATTCATTGTCTATTTTGATATTTGTATGACAAATATAGCCGCCGGCAGCAATTTCCACAGGATGGCTACGATGGCAAAAACAGATGAAGTGGTAAGCCCGAAAATGATCCCGGTCGTGCAGGGGATCGTTGACTGGATCGAAGCACATATTTTTGACACCCTGCCGGTAAGCGCGATAGCGAAAAAGTCCGGCTACTCGCACTGGTATTTCCAGCGGCAATTCGCCATGGTGACCGGCTGCACGCTGGCGAGCTACGTCAGCCGCCGGAAGATGACCATCGCGACAATCTACTTAACGCAGACCGAGGCCTCCATGCAGAGTATTTCCCAACGTCTGGGGTACGACGGGCAGGCGGCGTTCTGCCGCACCTTTCACCGTCACTTTGGCATGTCGCCCACCCGCTATCGTCGGGAAGCGCCGGTCACAGAGGCGAATATGCAGTTTCCCCTGACGGTGGGGGCGGAGAACGCGCAGGTGAAGAGGGCTGCCGCCGTAGCGGCAGACCGGGATCAGCGAATGGTTTTCGGGGTCATGACGCGACGGGCGCCGACGTAATGGCGTACCCAGTAATCTTCGCTCAGGGAGGTGATTTGAATATCGCGCCCCGTGCGCGGGGACTGAATGAATTTCCCGTTGCCGACGTAAACGCCAACGTGGTCGGCAGTGCCGCGTCCGCGGGTGCGGAAGAAGACCAGGTCGCCGCTCTGCAGTTCGTCACGATCGACCGGACGCGCATCGCGCAGGTGGTACATTTCATTGGCGGTACGCGGGATATGAATCTTGACCAGGTCTTTGTAGGCGTAATAGACCAGCCCGCTGCAGTCGAACCCGGTGCGCGGCGAGGTGCCGCCCCAGCGATACGGTTTACCCAGCTGGCCCATCAGTTTGTTCATGGCGGTACTCTGCGCTTTTTGCACCCGGACTTTATGCGCGTCGGCGATCGTCAGATTCGCTTCGCTGGCCTCGGGTTTACAGCGTTTTTTATAGCCCTTACGCACCACGCATTTGCTTTTGACGCTGTTCAGCGCCAGGGCCGGCTCGGCGCTGGCGGCCACCGTTTTTGCGCACTGCTTTTTATACCCTTTACGCAGCACGCATTTTTTCGTGGCGCCGGCGGCCTGACGATGAAGCGCGGTTTGGCTTGCTGCGGTAGAGCGGGTAGGGAGCCGGGTGCTCGAGGATTTTTTACTGGTGGTTTTAGCGGTGGTTTTACTTTTTTGACTGGTTGCTTTTTTCTTGCGCTCTGAGCCGCTTTTCGCGGGCAACGCCTTTGACGAGGCGGAGGCGTGCGTATGCCCTGAAGCCTGAGCCAGTGGCGTGAATGAGATAGATGTGAACAGTAATGCACAGAGCGATATCGCGATTTTGTTTAGCCGCGCCACTGAGCAATCCCCTGATTAATTACAGACATGTACAAATGCCTGACGATGAATGACAAACCGGAACGATTCTAAAGCATAAAAACCCGGAAAGTTAATATTCTTTTGTATCAAAAATGTCGATTGGTTAACGATTGCAAGAAAACGCGTCAGACATTGACCGCCTCGCACAGAAAATGCGCAACGCGCGCCTGCCCGCGACGGCAAAATGATATTTTTAAGGCAACTTCGCGCAACAGAAGATAAAATATGAATAGTGAAAAAAATGTTATTATCGGTCCTGCCCTCGGGACGCTACAATGACAAGTTACTGCCGTAGAAAGAAGTTTAAGGAAGCACGACAATGAGCTCGACTTTAGAAAAGATCCAACGCCAAATCGCTGAAAACCCGATCCTGCTGTACATGAAAGGTTCGCCGAAGCTGCCAAGCTGCGGTTTCTCCGCTCAGGCCGTTCAGGCGCTGTCCGCCTGTGGCGAACGTTTTGCTTACGTTGATATCCTGCAGAACCCGGATATCCGCGCCGAGCTGCCAAAATATGCCAACTGGCCGACCTTCCCGCAGCTGTGGGTGGATGGTGAACTGGTGGGCGGCTGCGATATCGTCATCGAGATGTACCAGCGCGGTGAACTGCAGCAGCTGATCAAAGAGACAGCGGCGAAATACCACACTGACGAGCCGAAAGCGGAATAATTCCCGCGGTCAGTAAAAAAGCGACTTCCTGGAAGTCGCTTTTTTTATCACTCCGGCGTCGCCACCGGCAGCGGCCAGCCGCCCAGACGCTTCCAGCGGTTCACTATCTCGCAAAACAGCTGTGCCGTCTGCTCGGTATCGTAGAGGGCGGAGTGGGCCTGCGCGCCGTCGAACGGCATACCCGCGGCAATACAGGCTTTCGACAACACCGTCTGGCCCAGCGCCAGCCCGCTCAGCGCGGCGGTGTCGAAGGTGACAAACGGATGGAACGGGTTGCGTTTTAGCCCCGCCCGTTCGGCGGCGGTCATGGTGAAGCTGTGGTCAAATGTGGCGTTGTGCGCCACCATGATAGCCCGACTGCAGTCGCTCTCTTTCATCCCTTTGCGTACCATTTTGAAGATGGCATGCAGAGCGTCGTATTCGCTAACGGCGCCGCGCTCTGGATCGTGCGGGTTAATCCCGTTAAAGGCCAGCGCTTCGGGCTGAAGATTGGCGCCCTCGAAAGGTTCAACATGGAAATGCAGCGTTTCATCGGGCATCAGCCAGCCTTGCTCATCCATCTTCAACGTAATGGCGGCGATCTCCAGCAGGGCGTCGGTTTTGGCATTAAATCCTGCGGTTTCAACATCAATCACCACTGGATAAAAACCGCGGAAACGGTCGCACAGACCATTCAGTTGAGCGTTCTCGGACATCAGATTCTCTTAGCTGGAAAAAAGTAGCGCGCATTATGGCAAATTTTGCCACGGCTTGCAGCAGGCAGGGGTGAAAACAACGGGCGCCGCAGCGCCCGGGCGAACGAGGATAATGAAGTCGCTATGGTCGGGGGGTTAGTTGCCCAGCCCTTTGCCGGCGTCTTTCTCTTCAATCAGCTCGATTTTGTAACCGTCAGGATCTTCCACGAAGGCGATAACGGTGCTGCCGCCTTTTACCGGCCCGGCTTCGCGGGTAACGTTGCCCCCGTTCTGGCGGATCCGCTCGCAGGCTTCGGCGGCGTTGTCGACGCTCAGCGCGATGTGACCGTAGGCGGTGCCCAGCTCATAGCTGTCCACGCCCCAGTTGTAGGTCAGTTCGATCACCGCGGTATCGCTCTCTTCGCCGTAGCCGACGAAGGCGAGGGAGTATTTGTACTCCGGGTTTTCGCTGGTGCGCAGCAGCTTCATGCCCAAAACATTGGTATAGAAGTCGATAGAACGTTGCAGGTCGCCAACGCGCAGCATGGTGTGGAGTAAGCGCATAATGTCCCCTATGCAGTTTATTTGATAGATCAGAGCCTTGAGTATAGCGGCGATACGTCGCCGCTATCAATGGAGGGATTACAGCGTAGGATAATCGGTGTAGCCTTCCGCGCCGCCGCCGTAGAAGGACTCCGGGCGCTGCGGGTTGAGCGCCGCTTTTTTCTGCAGGCGGGCCACCAGATCCGGGTTGGCGATGTAATCGCGGCCAAAGGCCACGGCATCAATCAGCCCTTTGCTGATCAGGTCGTTGGCTTTTTCAACGGTGTAGGCGCCAGCGCCAATGATCACGCCCGGGAAGCGGTCGCGAACTTTCTGACGGAAGGCTTCGCTGTACGGCTTGCCGCCCGCCCAGTCCGGCTCGGACATGTGCAGATAGGCGATACCGCGTTTCGCCAGCTCGCTAATCAGATACAGCGCGTCTTCTTCTTCGTTCGGGCCATTATCTACATTCTGGAAGCTGCCAATCGGCGACACGCGGATGCCAATCCGGTCGGCGCTCCACTCTTTGCTCACGGCGTCAACCACCTCCAGCACCAGACGGGCGCGGTTTTCCACGCTGCCGCCATACTGGTCGGTACGCTGGTTTGCCGACGGCGAGAGGAACTGGTGCAGCAGATAGCCGTGAGCCGAGTGCAGTTCAACCAGATCGAAACCGGCGTCACGGGCATTGCCCACCGCCTGACGGAAATCATCGACGATCCCCGGGATCTCTTCGGTTTCCAGAGCGCGAGGCATCGAGGTATCGGCGCGGATGGCGTGGCCGTTTTCGTCGCGCAGCGAGGTGCGGGTGCCGGCGCTCAGCGCAGACGGCGCTACCGGGGCGGCGCCGCCGGGCTGCAGGCTGCTATGGGAAATTCGCCCGGTATGCCACAGCTGCACGGCGATATGGCCGTTTTCCGCGTGAACGCCGGCGGTGATTTTCTGCCAGGCGGCAATCTGCTCCGGGCTGTGCAGCCCTGGCGCGCCGGCATAGCCTTTGGCCTGGGCGGAAATCTGCGTCGCTTCGCTGATGATCAGCCCGGAGCTGGCGCGCTGACGGTAATATTCGCCCATCAGCGGGGTAGGGATATCGCCCGGCTCGATGCTGCGCAGACGCGTCAGTGGAGCCATAAATACGCGATTAGAGACGGTGACGGCACCGACTTTCAACGGGGTGAATAATTTTGATTCCGACATAATGACTCCTGAGTAGACCGGTCGTCTAGGAACTGATGAAATAAAAACGCCTGTTAAACAGCAGGCGCCGCAATAATCTGTTTCGCGTGGGCGAGGGCGCTCTCCAGCGGCGTTGCGCTACGCGTTATTTTGGCCTGCAGGTTGGCGCCGAGCCACAGGGAATAGAGCACCTGCGACAGGGTCATGGCCTCGCCGTCAAATGTCAGACTGCCTTCCTGACGTCCTTTCTCCAGCGCGTCGCCCAGCAGGGCGATGATCTGGCTGGCGCCGTGGTTCATGGCGGCGCGCATGTCTTCCGACAGATCGCAGACCTCTGCCGACAGCTTGACGGTAAGACACCCGCTAATAATTCCCTGCTGGTAAAACTGATTCAGCGTGTGCTGATAGTAGGCCAGCAGCCGATCGCGATAGTTGCCGTCGCCATGGGCGAAGTGCTCGACCAGGCGCTGCAGATATCCGGCGAAATGGTTTTCAAGCAAGGCGACGCCGAAGGCTTCTTTAGAGCGAAAGTAATGATAGAAAGAGCCCTTGGGCACTTCCGCCGTCTTCAGGAGTTCGCTCAAGCCCATGCCGGTAAAACCGCGATGCATGCAAAGCCGCTCGCCGGTGGCCAGAATATGTTCTCGGGTATCGCAATCGCTGTGTCTGTTCATGGGGCACACTGTAGTAGACCGATTGGTCTAATGCAAGACCCGGCGCAAAAATGTTAGCTGGCGCAGCACGTAGTGAACAAAATTTGCGTCAGCGCGGGGAAACGTCTTCAATGAAAGGAGATGAGGGGACAGGAGGCGTGTGGTGGCAGAGCAGTTAGAGTTTTTCCCGGTGCAGAGCCCGTGCCGGGGAATTTGTCAGACCGATGAGCGCGGCTACTGTCGCGGCTGTTTCCGTAGCCGTGAGGAACGTTTTAACTGGCAAACGATGAGCGATGCGCAGAAACAGGAGGTATTGCGTCTGTGCCGTCAACGCCTGCTGCGCAAAATCCGCGCAAACAGGCCAGAGGCGGCGGAAGAACCGCAGCAACCCTCACTGTTTTAAGCCAAAAATTACGTATACTCAGAGCACTTTTTTATTGAGGAAGCGGTTATGGTTCAGCGTATTGCTATGGCTCCCCAGGGGCCGGAATTTTCGCGTTTTGTGATGGGCTACTGGCGTCTGATGGACTGGAAAATGTCGCCAGGCGAGCTGGTCGGCTTTATCGAACAGCATCTCGATTTAGGCATTACCACCGTCGATCACGCCGATATCTATGGTGATTACCAGTGCGAGTCCGCTTTTGGTGAAGCCCTGAAGCTGGCGCCGCATCTGCGTAGCCGAATGGAAATTGTCAGCAAATGCGGCATTGCCACCCGGGCGCGCGCTGAAAACACCATCGGTCACTACATTACCGACCGGGACCACATCGTGCTCAGCGCTGAGCAATCGCTGCGTAATCTGGCGACGGACCATCTCGATCTGCTGCTGATCCACCGGCCGGATCCGCTGATGGACGCGGACGAGGTGGCTGAAGCCTTCCTCGCGCTGCATCACAGCGGCAAAGTACGTCATTTCGGCGTCTCGAACTTTACCCCTGCCCAGTTCACCCTCCTGCAGTCGCGCCTGCCGTTTACGCTTGCTACCAACCAGGTGGAGATCTCGCCGGTGCATCAGCCGTTGCTGCTCGACGGCACCCTCGATCAGCTGCAGCAGCTGCGTATTCGCCCGATGGCCTGGTCCTGCCTCGGCGGCGGCCGCCTGTTTAATGAAGAGGGCTTTCAGCCGCTGCGCGACGAGCTGGCCCAGGTGGCCCACGAGCTTAACGCCGACAGCATCGAGCAGGTGGTTTATGCCTGGGTGCTGCGCCTGCCATCGCAACCGCTGCCGATTATCGGCTCGGGCAAAATTGAGCGCGTGCGCTCGGCGATTGTGGCTGAAAAGCTGAGTATGACCCGCCAGCAGTGGTTCCGTATCCGCAAAGCCGCGCTCGGTTACGACGTGCCATAACCGGCATTTCGCCTCCGGAAACCTGTTCCTGGTTTACACTTAACAGGGAGACAGCCATCCGGAGGTGTTATGCAACGATGTATTCTCGCTATCCTTTCCCTCGCATTTTGCGCTGGCGCGCAGGCCGTCAGTGAAGATGTGCAACTTAATCTCGTGACCAGCCAGGGCGTTGGTCAATCCATCGGCAGTGTAAAAATCACCGAAACCGACCGCGGACTCGAATTTGCTCCCGATCTGCGAGCGTTGCCGCCGGGCAAGCACGGCTTTCATATCCATGCTGAAGGCAGCTGCCAGCCGGCGATGAAAGAGGGCAAAGCCGTGGCCGCCGGAGCGGCGGGCGGACATTACGATCCGCAACATACCGGTAAACATGAAGGGCCGCTGGGCACCGGACATCTTGGCGATTTGCCCCTGCTGGTGGTCAACGACGCGGGCGTGGCTGACCAGCCGATTATCGCTCCCCGTCTGAAAACGCTGGCGGAAGTGAAAGGCAAAGCGCTGATGGTTCATGTCGGCGGCGATAATATGGCCGACAGTCCGCAGCCGCTGGGCGGCGGCGGCGAACGGTTTGCCTGCGGGGTGATTAATTAATCTTTTCGCCAATCGTTCCGGCGACCGGAGCCTGTTCCAGCTGCGATAGCGCGCAATACAGTCGCCAGATCGCGGCGGCCAGCTCCCGGGCCGCCGGCTGATGATGGTGGTTCAGAACCTCGCAGATCCGCAGCAGCTCCTGCAGCGTGGTGGCCAGCGGCCGCTGCTGCACGCCGCGCTCGCTCATGACATCGCGCAGCAGGTTGATACACAGATCGCGCACCTGGGCGAGCGGATCGGAGCGGGTTTCCCACTCACGAAGCTGCCAGACCACGTGGGAGCAGTTCAGCAAGACCACCCCCCAGCGCAGTAGCCAGCGGCGGGCCAGCGCATCCTGGCTCTGACTGAGCTGGCTGACGTGGTGATATACCAGCGATTCAAATTCGTGCTCGCTGTGCTGGGGGCGGCGGCTGAGCTGATCGACAAAGTGACGCCGTAACGCTCTGATGTGCCGTCGCCCTTTGCGGGCGTCCGAGCCGGGACTGAGCACCGCAAAAGCCAGCCACGCAAAGCCCACGCCGACAATCTTGCTTAAATTATCATTGAAAAAGGCCGCATAGTCGTACACCGGTGGGTTGGTGACGGAGATAAACGAGCCCATAAAGACGATAAGCTGCCCCCACAGGCCGGCAAATTTTGGCCACTGCAGCTTGAGTAACTGCATGGTGGTCAGCAACGGGAACAGAAACAGCAGGAACTGCCACAGGTCGGTGATCTGCACCATCAGGCCAAATTTCACCACAAAACTGAACAGCGACAGCAGGACCAGGGTCTGCATCAGCAGGGTCAGCGAGCGAAACGGCGAGGCCGACACCGAGTAGAGTACGCAGCAGATGGAGGCCAGGGTCAGGGCCGCCGCGCAGCTGGTCCACTGGGTACTGATCCCCCACGCGCCTATCGCCACCAGGGCGCAAAAGGTACGAATGCCGTTGAGCAGGGCTTCCGCCTGGTCCGTGTGGCGGGTCAGCGCGGGTGCGGAAGGAACATTGAACTCGGCGATCGCTGAGGCATTTTCAACCCGGCGGATCCAGCGGCTGCTTTCCAGATAAATGCGACAGAAATAGCGTAACCGCGCCCAGAAGGCGAGGTGGCGGTAATCCGCGCCCGGCGGCGGCGCCAGCGGCGCCAGAATGCGGGCGACGTGATAGCTGTCAGCATTGGCGGTGGCGAGCTCCGCAAGCAACGACTCCAGCACCTGGCGGGTATTGGCCGGGGCGTCAGGCCAGTTCAGCAGCATACGCCGCAGGCTGGAAATGACGCTGGTCATTCGGAGCTGTTGGTGCAGCAGGTAGTTCAGCAGGGGATTCTGCCGACGGAAGCGGTAGTGGCTCCAGAAGGCCTGGATGCGCAGCAGGTTCATGGTCAGGATCTGGCCAATTACGCTTTCATGGGCGGTGCGGATAGCATCCGTCGTTTCCGGTACCCACAGCAGACTGGCGTGCTCCAGCAGGCGGGCGTGCATGGTTTTCAGCGCCGTCAGCAGGTTGCTGCCATCGGAGGTGCTGGGCAGGATCATCATCATCAACCCGCCGCACAGGATCCCGACGATGACTTCGCAGACGCGCGACTGGGCAATCACCCATAGCTCGTAGCTGTCGCTGATATTAATCACCGGAAAGGCGATGATGGCGCAGGTATAGCCCGCCAGCTGAAAGGCGTAGGCCACGTTGTTGGTGAACAGGGCGCAGGCCCAGGTGCAGAGCGCCAGCCAGCCGGAGATACTGAACAGGAACAGCCAGGGATCGTTGAGCGTATGGCCCGCCAGCAGCAGGGCGGCGCAGGCGCCGAGCAGGCTGCCGGCAATGCGGCCAAAACTTTTACTGATCACCCCGCCGACGGTGGGAAAGCTGACCACCGCCGCGGAGGTCATCGCCCAGTAGGGCTCATCCAGATCCAGCGCATAGGCGATGCTCAGCGCAAGACACATGGCGATGCCGTTACGCAGCGCGTATCGCCACTGCGGTCGGGTGGCTTTAACCCAGGGCAGCGTGCGCCATGACAGGGTCTGCAGATTCATCACTGTCCGCCGATCGAGACGGTGCAGGTGGTGCCGGAGACCAGAGTGACATCGGCCGGCAAGCTATCAAAGGCAATCCGCACCGGGACGCGCTGGGCGAGGCGGACCCAGGGGATATTCGGTTTGATATTGACCACCAGCCCGGTTCCCTGTTCCACGCTCTGGTCGACAATCGCGCGACCGATGCTGGCGACATGCCCCTGCAGCGTCTGCTGATTGCTGTAGAGAATGATTTGCGCCGGATCGCCGATGCGAATATGGCGCAGTTTGGTCTCTTCAAAGTAGCCCAGCACATAGAACGAATGGCTGTCCACCAGGGCAAAGACCGGATGGCCGGTGGTGGCGTAATCGCCGACCCGAGTGGAGAGGTTAGTCACCCAGCCGTCCACCGGCGCTTTGACTACCGTCTGGCTGAGCTGCCACTGCGCATGCTTTAGCGCCGCCTCGGTGACACCGACTCCCGCTCTGGCGGCCGCCAGGGTGGTGGTGGCGGTATTCAGGGCGGTATTGGCGTTTTCAAGGTCTTCAGCCGAGATGGCATTCTGCGACAGGTTTCTGCGACGGCGGGCTTCGCTGGCGGCTTTGCTTTGCTCCGCCTGCGCTTTCGCCACCTCAGCTTGCGCTTTCGCCAGCTGCGCCTGGGCGTTCAGCACCGCAATGCGGTAGGGGGTGTCGTCGATGGTAAACAAGACTTCACCGGCCTTTACTCGCTGGTTATCGGCCACGTTAAGCTGCAGAATACTGCCGGAGACCTGAGGGGTGATCCCGACCTGCTCGGCGCGCACTTTCCCGTCGCGGGTCCAGGGGGACTGAGTGTAGAAATTCCATAACAACCACGCGGCAACCAGTGCGATGGCCGCCACCAACAGCGTTGACAAATATTTTAATTTTTTCATAGCAGGTAGATCACCAGGCAATCAATAACAGCAGGGCCAGACAGACCGCGAGCGCGAACAGGGAGAGATCCATCAGCAGGGGATGCCAGATGTCGCCCGCATACATCCAGTCACGCAGCTGGCGATGTAAAAACAGCCAGATAAAGAAGCCCAGCAAGACGGCTTTGAACAACGGAGGGAAATAGACGGATGCGCCGAACATCAGGTCCTGCAGCGGCAATCCGGATGAATTAAGACTCAGTTTCACAAGCAAAAATCCTTTGCCATAACAGGGATAACCTCAGGACGTGCTACTCTTTAACAGTGTAAATCATTGTTTTGGTTTTTGTTGAATCAAGTAATTCATTTGTTTTGATTATTCAAATGCTGCACACTATTCTAAAATCAGTATAATAACTTAGCAAGCTAATTATAAGGAGATGAAATTGGAATCGCCACTTGGTTCTGATCTGGCACGTTTAGTTCGCGTCTGGCGCGCGCTAATCGACCATCGCCTGAAACCTCTGGAGTTAACGCAGACCCACTGGGTCACGCTGCATAACATCCACCAGCTGCCGCCTGAGCAGTCGCAGATCCAGCTGGCGAAAGCCATCGGTATTGAACAACCGTCGCTGGTGCGTACGCTCGATCAGCTGGAGGAGAAAGGGCTTATTTCTCGCCAGACCTGCGCAAGCGATCGGCGGGCCAAACGCATCAAGTTGACTGAAAAAGCCGAACCGCTGATCAATGAGATGGAAGAGGTGATAGGCAAGACCCGCGATGAAATCCTCTCGGGGGTCTCGAAGCAGGAAGTGGAGACGTTGCTCCACTTAATTCGTAAACTTGAACAAAATATCCTCGATCTCCAGGCAAAAGATTAATCCTTTTGCGGCCCGGGCTATCCCGGGCCTTTTTTTACCCCCCCTGGCGTCGCCAGATCACCACCCGGTTACGTCCGCTGTTTTTTGCTTCATACATGGCTTCGTCCGCACGCTGGACGCACTCCTCCGCCGTCACACTTCTGTCATGGGTGGTATACACCCCCATGCTGATGGTCATCCGCTCTGGCAGAGCGGTCTGCTCGGCGCTGACCGCCAGACGGATGCGCTCGGCGATCGCCTGCGCCTCGTTCTCTGAGGTGTTGACCAGCAGCAGGGCAAACTCCTCACCGCCGATGCGGGCGGCGACATCATCCTTGCGCGAATGGCTGTCCAGCACCGAGGCGGCAAATTGGATCACCTTGTCGCCGGCGATGTGGCCGTAGTTATCGTTGATGCGTTTGAAATGGTCGAGGTCGCTGATAATCACCGACAGCGGATGCTGGGCCTTCACCTTCGCCAGCTGCTGGTTTAGGGTGTCATAGAAGAAGCTGCGGTTATAGAGGCGGGTCAGCGGGTCGCGGATCGAATTCTGGTAGGAGTTGACATACTTGTGGTTAGACTCCCGATAGAGGATAAAGACGTCGACCAGCAGCACCAGGATCAGGAACAGGGTGCACAGCGTTTCAAAAAAACGCGCCTGATACCAGGCCTGATCGAGTTCCCCAACGGTAGAGAGCAGCCGGAAGAGGGTGAACAAATATGCGCTACAAAAAAAAGCGCCGCTATACCAGAAAATATTGCGCAGTTTGCTCAAGCAAATTATTAATATTAGCGTGATAAACCAGACTGCCATCAGCAGCCAGCTGATAATACTTTGCCACAGCGGGGTGAAAGTATGATTCAGGTCGTCGATAAAATTGATGCTCAGCTTCGGCGAGTGGCTGGAGTACAGCCATGATAAATAAATAATGGTTAATACAAGAACAATACATGCCGCGAAAGTCATTACATGGGCTTTCCAGGAATGCATGATGCGCCGGCGGAAGTAATACAAAATAATTGATGACATGAATAAGATAGCCATCATTATATTGCGAAAGAAATAATATATGACGGCGTCATTTTGTTTCACCACCGGCGAGGGATTGCAGCTGAGCCAGTCCGGATAGCTGCTGAGCGTGCCCAGCATCAGCAACGCCGAACAGGCAAAGCCGAAAGCGACAGGGGTCAGATACAGGCGACGCTTGCTGCTCCAGTATTTCATGCCCATAAAACAGGCAATAGTGATATGAAACACCATCAGAAAACTGGTCAGCAGAGGAAATAGTGTAGATGAAGTGCTGTTGAATCTGGTGTGAAAAAAGTCCGTCAACCCGGTCATGCCGACCCCGGCCAGTAAACAAATACAAATATAAACGATAAGACGTTTAACGATATGATTCATGTGTTTGGGCATAGACAATATTCCACAGGGAAAAGCAAGGGCAACGATATTGCGTCGACATAAAAAGAGTAATGTGCAGAAGAGTAGTCGGGGATGACTGATAAAATATTGCGCAGGCGCAATGATTAATGCAATTCAAAAATAAAGATGTCTGAATGCTAATGCGCAGCTATTAGGGTGTAATAAATGCAGAGGAAAAATACGATGCGGCATAACTGGCCGCATCGTCAGAGGGATTATCGAGGAGAGACGGTGACCTGGCTGCCGCTGCCGGCAATCGCCACGCGCTGACCCACGGAGAACGGGGTGCTGCCCTGTTTCTGCACCACCATAATGGTATTGCCGTCATCCTTACGGATTTCCAGTTCCACGCCCTGGGTTTTATTCATCGCACCCTGCACGCCCTGACCGGCTACGCCGCCCGCGACCGCACCTGCCGCTGTGGCCAGAGAGCGTCCGGTACCGCCGCCGATGGTGTTCCCGAGGAACCCACCCAGCACCGCACCGCCAATCGCCCCGATGGCATTGCTGTCGTCGCCGCTCTGGATCTGTACGGCGCGGGTATGCACGATGGTACCGTATGTCACGCTCTGCACCTGTTTGGCTTCAGATGCGGAATAAACATCGCCGGACAGGCCGCTGCTGCTCACGCAGCCTGCGAGCGTGAAACCAATCATCGATACAGCCAAAACACGTAAAATCATTTATGAATCTCCTGTTCACCGAAGGTGTTCAATTGAACGTCCATGCGGTTAATTATATGGCATTTAGTCGTCGGCGGGCATAGCTTCTCTCCGGACTATACAAAAAATAATAATTAATGGTGCTTCAACCATAACTAAACGCCGGTTCTTTACGATGTTCTCTGAATTGTCGCTCTATTGTTAAAAAGTATTATTACAACATAGCATTAGCGGACACTTTATGGTGGAGTGAAGGATATACAAGGGTCATGGAATGAAGGAACAACGTATGAGATCGGGTCGCTTTATTGGCGTTATGTCTGGTACCAGCCTTGATGGTATCGATGTCGTTTTGGCTGCCATCAATGAAAACATGGTGGCGCAGCAGGCCAGTCTCACCTGGCCCATCCCACACGCGATAAAAGAAGAGATTCTGGCGATTTGCCAGGGCCAGTCATTGACCCTTTCACAGCTAGGTCGTCTGGACACCCGACTGGGGCGGCTGTTTGCCGATGCCGTGCTGGCGCTGATGCGTCAGGAAAAGCTCAAACCCACCGACGTTATTGCCATCGGCTGCCATGGACAGACCGTATGGCATGAACCCCAGGGCGACGCGCCGCATACGATGCAAATTGGCGATAACAACCAGATCGCCGCCCACACCGGCGTCACCGTGGTGGGGGATTTTCGTCGCCGGGATATGGCGCTTGGCGGGCAAGGGGCGCCGCTGGTGCCGGCATTCCATCATGCGCTGCTGGCGCACCCCGTTGAGCGGCGGATGGTGCTCAATATCGGCGGGATCGCTAATGTATCGCTGCTGGTGCCGGGCCAGCCGGTGCGGGGCTATGATACCGGACCGGGAAATATGTTGCTGGACGCCTGGATCTGGCGCCAGCAGGGCAAACCGTACGATAAGGACGCCCAATGGGCCAGCGAAGGCAAAGTGCTCCTGCCGCTGCTGCAGGATATGCTGAGCGATCCATGGTTTGCCCTGCCGGCGCCGAAAAGCACCGGTCGGGAATATTTCAATTACGGCTGGCTGGAGCAGCATCTGGCTCGTTATCCTGGGCTGCGCGGGCAGGATGTGCAGGCAACGCTCGCGGAATTAACCGCCGTGACCATCAGTGAGCAGGTATTGTTAAGCGGCGGCTGCGAGCGTTTGTTAGTGTGCGGCGGCGGCGCGCGTAACCCATTGTTAATGGCGCGCCTGGCGGCCCTGCTGCCAGGAACCGAAGTCTCCACCACCGATGAGGCGGGGATCAGCGGCGATGATATGGAAGCGCTGGCCTTTGCCTGGCTGGCCTGGCGCACGATCGCCGGCCTGCCGGGTAATCTGCCCTCCGTGACCGGCGCCAGCGAAGCCACGGTGCTGGGCGCCATTTTCCCTGCTAACCCGCCGCAGAATCGGAGTTAACTGAAATCTTAAAGACGACGCGACCGGTAAACTGGACAAGTTAAGCGGAGGGCGGAGTGCCCTCCGTGACCGGGAAAGTCGAAGGCAAACGAATGAAAAAAATTCTTATCGCAGTTGTACCTTTTATGCTGGCGGGCTGTAGCTACTACAACCAGTTTGTCGAGCGGATGCAGACGGACACGCTGGAGTATCAATGCGACCAGAAACCGTTGACGGTCCATCGCAATAACCAACGCCAGCAGGTTAGTTTTATCTATGACAATCAGCAGCTGAATCTGTCAGAGGGGCTGTCGGCTTCCGGCGCGCGCTACACCGACGGCGTCTATGTCTTCTGGTCGAAAGGCGATACCGCCACCGTCTATAAGCGCGACCGCATCGTCCTCGATAACTGCCAGCTGCAGACCGCCAAACGTTGAGATTTCTGTCCGGGGGGCGCACAATAACGCCACCTTTTGACTATATCCTCAATGGCCATGTCTGATAACGACGAACTCCAGCAAATCGCGCACTTGCGCCGTGAATACACCCGTGGCGGTTTGCGTCGCCACGATCTTCCTGCTGAACCTCTGCCGCTGTTTGAGCGCTGGCTGCGTCAGGCCTGCGACGCGAAACTCGCCGACCCAACGGCCATGGTGGTTGCCACCGTTGATGAGCGCGGCCAACCCTATCAGCGCATTGTGCTGCTTAAGCATTACGACGAAAAAGGGCTGGTGTTTTATACCAACCTCGGCAGCCGCAAAGCCCATCAGATTGAAAATAACCCGCAGGTCAGCCTGCTGTTTCCGTGGCATATGCTGGAGCGCCAGGTGATGGTGATCGGCAAAGCGGAACGCCTGTCGACGCTGGAGGTGGTCAAATATTTCCACAGCCGCCCGCGTGACAGCCAGATCGGCGCCTGGGTCTCGCAACAGTCGAGCCGGATCTCTGCCCGCGGTATCCTGGAGAGCAAATTCCTCGAGCTGAAGCAGAAATTCCAGCAGGGTGAAGTGCCCCTGCCGAGTTTCTGGGGCGGATTCCGCGTCAGCATCGAGCAGATGGAGTTCTGGCAGGGGGGTGAACATCGCCTGCACGATCGCTTTTTATACCAGCGCGATAACGGCGCCTGGAAAATCGACCGCCTGGCACCGTAATTGCCGAAATTAGTTATCGAAGCGCTGGCGCTGAAAGGGCCGGCGCTTTATTCTATGTACTTTTCGCATCTGGCGAAAAGTCGTGTACCGGCAGAGGTGCAGTCGTTTATACATGGAGAATTTGATGGCAAGCAGTAACTTGATTAAACAATTGCAAGAGCGGGGGCTGGTAGCCCAGGTGACGGACGAGGAAGCGTTAGCAGAGCGACTGGCGCAAGGCCCGATCGCGCTCTATTGCGGCTTCGATCCTACCGCTGACAGCTTGCATTTGGGGCATCTTGTTCCATTGTTATGCCTGAAACGCTTCCAGCAGGCAGGTCATAAACCTGTGGCGCTGGTGGGCGGCGCTACCGGTCTGATTGGCGACCCAAGCTTTAAAGCCGCTGAGCGTAAGCTTAATACCGAGGATACCGTGCAGGAGTGGGTGGATAAAATCCGCAAACAGGTAGCCCCGTTCCTTGATTTTGACTGCGGCGACAACTCGGCGATCGCGGCGAACAACTATGACTGGTTTGGCAGCATGAACGTGCTGACCTTCCTGCGCGATATTGGTAAACACTTCTCTGTTAACCAGATGATCAACAAAGAAGCGGTGAAGCAGCGCCTGAATCGTGACGATCAGGGCATCTCCTTTACCGAGTTTTCTTACAATCTGCTGCAGGGTTACGACTTCGCCTGCCTGAACAAGCTGCACGGCGTGGCGCTGCAGATTGGCGGCTCCGACCAGTGGGGCAACATTACCTCCGGTATCGATCTGACGCGTCGTCTGCACCAGAACCAGGTGTTTGGCCTCACCGTGCCGCTGATTACCAAAGCGGACGGTACCAAGTTCGGCAAAACCGAGGGCGGCGCCGTGTGGCTGGATCCGAAAAAGACCAGTCCGTATAAATTCTACCAGTTCTGGATCAACACCGCGGATGCTGATGTCTATCGCTTCCTCAAGTTCTTCACCTTTATGGACATCGCAGAGATCAATGCCCTGGAAGAAGAAGATAAAAACAGCGGTAAAGCGCCGCGCGCCCAGTACGTGCTGGCAGAGCAGGTGACGCGTCTGGTGCACGGCGAAGAGGGCCTGGAAGCGGCGAAACGCATTACCGAGAGCCTGTTCAACGGCAACCTGAGCGACCTGAGCGAAGCTGACTTCGAACAGCTGGCTCAGGACGGCGTGCCGATGATTGAGATGGAAAAGGGCGCCGATCTGCTGCAGGCGCTGGTGGATTCCGAGCTGCAGCCGTCCCGCGGCCAGGCGCGTAAAACCGTCGCCTCTAACGCAGTGACCATCAACGGTGAAAAACAGGCCGATCCGGAATATGTTTTTGCCGACAGCGATCGCCTGTTCGGCCGCTACACCTTGCTGCGCCGCGGTAAGAAGAATTACTGCCTGGTCTGCTGGAAATAAAAAAATACTACCAGGGCGTGGGAAACCACGCCCTTTTTCTTTTTAGGGTTGTGGTAAGAAAATGAAGAACATCCTCGCCATTCAGTCTCACGTTGTGTTTGGCCACGCCGGCAACAGTGCCGCCGAGTTCCCGATGCGCCGCCTGGGCGCCAATGTCTGGCCCCTCAATACCGTACAGTTCTCTAACCACACGCAGTACGGCAAATGGACCGGCTGTGTGATGCCGCCTTCGCACCTGACGGAGATCGTCCAGGGCATCGCCGCTATCGATAAGCTGCAGACCTGTGATGCGGTACTGAGCGGCTATCTCGGCTCTGCTGAACAGGGCGAGCATATCCTGGGCATCGTGCGTCAGGTAAAAGCGGCCAATCCGGCGGCGAAGTATTTTTGTGACCCGGTGATGGGCCATCCGGAGAAGGGCTGCATCGTCGCCCCGGGCGTGGCGGAGTTCCACGTGCGCTATGCGCTGCCGGCCAGCGATATCATTGCGCCTAATCTGGTGGAGCTGGAGATCCTCTGCGGTCATCCGGTCGCCAGCGTGAGCGAGGCGGTGGCCGCCGCGCGGGAGCTGATTGCCCAGGGGCCGGAGGTGGTGCTGGTTAAGCATCTTTCCCGCGCCGGCATGAGCATGGACCGTTTTGAGATGCTGCTGGTGACCGCAGATGAAGCCTGGCATATCAGCCGGCCGCTGGTGGATTTTGGCCTGCGTCAGCCGGTGGGCGTTGGCGATGTGACCAGCGGTCTGCTGCTGGTGAAACTGCTGCAGGGCGCCAGCCTGCGCGACGCGCTTGAGCACGTCACCGCCGCAGTGTACGAGATCATGTTGACCACCAAAAACATGCAGGAGTATGAACTGCAGGTGGTGGCGGCGCAGGATCGTATTGCTGTGCCGGAGCACTGCTTCAGCGCCACCCGACTGTAACTTTCCGACTCTGCCCGGCAGAGCGCCGGGCAGTCTCTGGTCTTACTTTAAGCCTTCCGCTGCCAGTGCGTCAGCCACTGCCGGACGCGCCGCCACTTGCGCCATCCAGCTGCCGATATGACCACAGGCGGCCATATCCAGTTTAATCGCATAGCCCCAGCGCAGCACCGTGAACAGATAACCATCGGCGATAGTGAAGCGATGGCCGGTGAGCCACTGTTTATCCGCCAGCGAGGCATCCACGTACTGCAGTTTTTTCTCGAGCAACGCGCGCGCAACGGGCTTATAGTCCTCCGGGGTGTCCGGGCGGAACAGCGGCGTAAAGCCTTTATGCAGTTCGGTAGCGACGTAGTTCAGCCATTCCAGGGTCTGGTAACGGGCAACGGAGCCCACGGGCGCCAGAAGATGGCGGTCCGGCACCTGATCGGCGATGTACTGCATAATAGCCACGCCCTCAGTAAGCAGGATGTCATCATCCAGCAGCAGCGCCGGCACCTGACCTTTCGGGTTGATCAGCAGATAATCTTCCCCGTTTTCCAGCTGTTTCCTTGCCAGATCCACGCTCTGCAAAGTGAAATCCAGGCCGCTTTCGCGCAGGGCGATGTGTGAGGCGAGGGAACAGGCGCCGGGTTTGTAGAACAGTTTCATGCGTTACTCCTCGTGGCTGCAGTTTTCTGTATGTTAGTCCCGCCAGGGGTAAAAAAAAAGCCGCTAACCTAACGTTAGCGGCTTAAAAATAATTGGTTTTCCCTGCGGCGTCAGGCTGCCGCGGTTTCGCGTGCTTTTACGTCCGCGCTGTCGTCCTGAGTCATTCGGTTCAGCTTCGGCGCGGTCAGCAGCATCAGGGCGGCGATGACCGCGGTGACGATACCGATCTGCAGGAACACGTGGCCATACACTTCCAGCGACACCAGCGGATCGGTGACGTTTTCCGGTACCGCCATCAGGTTGGCGATTTTCCCGGCGATGATTGCCGCACCGGCGGTGGTGAGGAACCAGCTGCCCATAATGAAGCCCATCAGACGCTGGGGAACCAGCTGAGCGACCATCGCCAGGCCGAGGCCGGAAATCATCAGCTCACCGATAGACTGCAGCGCGTAGCTCAGAATCAGCCAGTTAACCGAGACGATACCGGCGTCGCTGGCGAACTTCGCCCCTAAAGGCAGGACGAGGAACGCGCCGGAGCACAGCACCATACCGATAGCGAACTTGTGCGGCATCGGCAGGCGGTCGCCCATCTTGTTATAGATGGCGGCCAGAATAGGGCTACCAATCATGATCCAGAACGGGTTCAGCGCCTGATACTGTTCCGGCTCGAAGGCGAGGCCGAGGATCGAGTGCTCCACGTTGCGGATAGCAAAGAAGTTCAGAGAGGTCGGCATCTGGCTGTATAGTACGAAGAAGACGATCGCTTCTACCATCAGCAGGAAGGCGACGATCATTTTGCGACGCGCGGCGCCTTTCAGGCCCATCGCCTCTTTAGCGAAAATCACCACGATACCCAGCGCGATGACGCCCAGCGCCATGCGTGCGATACCCTGGTTGTGCAGCAGCCAGGTAGCGATAGCGACCAGCACCACCACGCCAGCGATGGTCGCCAGCAGTTTACCCATATGCACCGGGGCAAAGTCCGGTTTCGAACCGTACTGTTTCACCCATTTCTGGCAGAAGGCGAAGTTAATGATGGTGATCACCATCCCCACCACGCTCAGGGCGAAGGCGACGCTCCAGCCGAAACGCGCGGCCAGCCACGGAGTTGCCAGCATCGAGAAGAACGAACCGATGTTGATGGACATGTAGTACATGGTAAATGCACCGTCCAGACGCGGATCGTTTTTGTCATAGCAGGTAGAAAGCAGGGAAGACGGGTTGGCTTTAAACAGGCCGTTACCGACGGCGATAGTCGCCATACCCATATAGACGATAGCGGCGTCATGACCGGACCAGGCGACCAGCGCATAGCCGATGGCCAGCACGATAGCGCCCAGCATAATGACGCGTTTGGTACCCAGCACTTTATCGCCCAGCCAGCCGCCAATGGCGACCAGGCCATAAACCAGCGCGCTAAAGGAGGAGAACAGAGTAATGGAATCCGCTTCCGACATACCCAGCTGTTTTACCAGGTAAACGGCCATGATCCCTTGCAGGCCGTAGTAACCAAAACGCTCCCACAACTCGATCGAGAAAATGAGATAGAACGCGCGTGGTTGTTTGAAAGCGTTCAGACTCACGCTTTCTGCTGGTTTATTGTTTGCAGTAGACACATATACCTCTTTTTTTACATCCCATATTTACTGGGGGGTGTTCGGGGCGCAATCTCGTTGGACCGCCGCCTTTATAGTTATTCTTGGAGGGAAAACGGCAGGTAATGTTCACTATCCTGGCGCATCAGGCAAGGCCTTTGTAATAATCTGTTACACATAATCAGAGTGGTATAATGCTCCGGACTTATGAATGTTATACAGAGTTAAATTTCACCGTTACGTTATCGCTGCTATTTTTATCTTTTTGATTCGCCCATTTTTCCCGTAAAGGCGATATATTCTACTGATTGCGCAATAAAGTAGTGATATGGTCCATTATCCTAAAAATTCATGGCTTATTATCCTGGTAATCCTAGAACAGCCGTTGTATTGCCTGACTTTTATTTCCATTTTAATAACATTCTTTCAACATCGAGTTGCGAGCATGATCTGGATCACAAATGCATAGAAATTTTGCGACGCTAAAAAATGAATGAGCTGGTTGTTTGTTATATAACCGGATAATAGCCCATGAAAATGCGGTTTATGTGGTGTTAACGGCGGGTTAAATAGCTAAATGCGGACCATAACCTAAAGTTAGGCTATGGTCGTGAGTAAGACGATCAGGCGTAAACTTTGTCTTTGAATTCGCAAAGGTCTTCAATCAGGCAGGAGCCACAGCGCGGCTTGCGAGCGATACAGGTGTAACGGCCGTGCAGAATAAGCCAGTGATGGCAGTCGACCTTAAACTCGGCGGGAACCACCTTCAGCAGCTTCTCTTCCACCTGTTCGACGTTTTTCCCTGGGGCGAATTGCGTCCGGTTGCAAACGCGGAAGATATGGGTGTCTACGGCGATCGTCGGCCAGCCAAAGGCGGTATTTAGCACCACGTTGGCGGTTTTGCGGCCCACGCCGGGCAACGCCTCCAGGGCCGCTCTGTCCTCCGGTACCTCGCCGTTGTGCTGCTCCAGCAGGATCCGGCAGGTTTTGATGACGTTTTCCGCTTTGCTGTTAAACAGGCCGATGGTTTTGATATAGGATTTCACGCCCTCCACCCCCAGCGCCAGCATCGCCGCAGGCGTATTGGCCACCGGGTAGAGTTTGGCTGTCGCTTTATTGACGCTCACGTCGGTCGCCTGCGCCGAGAGCAGGACGGCAATCAGCAGCTCAAACGGCGAGCTGAAGTGCAGCTCGGTGGTGGGGTGGGGATCGTTGTCCCGCAGCCTGGTAAGGATCGCCAGGCGTTTGGCTTTGTTCATATTACGCTTTCCCTGTCGCGTCAGACGGTGCGACAGAGTCGGCCCGGGCCGCCTGCGCCTTCCGCTGCTTGCTACGTTCATCGATAAGGTATTTTACCGCCAGCATCATGCCGAGGCCAATAAAGGCGCCTGGCGGCAGCATAGCCAGCAGGAAAGGAGTGTCTGTATGGAAAACCTCGATGCGCAGGACCTTTGCCCAACTGCCAAGCAGGCTGTCGGCGCCGTCAAACAGCGTGCCATTGCCGAGGATTTCGCGCAGGGAGCCCAGCACGAACATCGCGCAGGTGGCCCCCATACCGATAGAGAAGCCGTCCAGCGCCGACAGCGCCGGTCCTTTTTTGGCGGCAAAGGCTTCGGCGCGGCCCACCACGATGCAGTTGGTGACGATAAGCGGGATGAAAATCCCCAGCGACTGATACAGACCGAACGCATAGGCGTTGATCAGCATCTGCACCACGCTCACCACCGAGGCGATAATCATCACGTAGATCGGGATCCGGATCTCCGCCGGGGTCCAGCGGCGCAGGCTGGAGATGGTCAGGTTGGTCAGGGTCAACACCAGGGTCGTCGCCAGACCCAGCCCAAGGGCGTTGGTGGCGGTCGAGGTGACCGCCAGCAGGGGACACATCCCTAACAGCTGAACCAGAGCGGAGTTGTTTTTCCACAGACCCTGGACGATGACGTCTTTAACTTCGCTCATGGTTACTCTCCACAGGCGCTGAATTCAGGAAGTTGCGCAGGCAGCGTTTGTGCATACAGGCCTGCGCGCTTAACGGCATTGACCACCGCCCGGGGGGTGATGGTGGCGCCGGTGAACTGGTCAAAATCGCCGCCGTCTTTTTTGACCGCCCAGTGGCTGTCGCCCTGGCCGTGGATGACTTTCCCGGTAAAATGGGTGATCCAGTCCGACAGGCGCAGCTCGATTTTATCCCCCAGACCCGGGGTTTCATGATGCTCGGTCACGCGGGTGCCGAGGATCGTGCCGCTAAAATCGGCGGCCACCAGCAGCTGGATCGCTCCGGAATAGCCATCCGGCGCGGTGGCTTCCATGACCGCGCCGATCGGCTGGTCGTTATTTTTGGCAATCCACACTTTATGTTGGCCTTTGCCCAGCGCCGGGGCGCTGACCAGATAGCAGCTCTTGAGCAGATCGTTATTATAGCGGTCGGCAGGTAAAACCTGGTCGAATAACGCTTTCTGCTGCTGGGCCGCCTGCTGGTCGATGGTGCTTTTGGTCAACTCATTGATCGCCGCCGTTAGCCCGGTGGAGCCGGCGGCAAACAGCGCCAGCGTGACGCCGTGTTTTTGCATGGTTTTTAACATCTTCGCTCTCTCAACGGTGGCCATACGCGCGCGGACGGGTGTAGTAATCGATCAGCGGCACGGTAATATTCGCCAGCAGAACGGCAAACGCCACGCCGTCCGGGTAACCGCCGAAGCTACGAATAAGCCACACCAACAGGCCGGCGAGGGCGCCAAAGATCAGACGGCCGCGGTTGGTTGTCGAAGCCGTCACCGGGTCGGTCAGAATAAAGAAGGCGCCAAGCATGGTGGCTCCGGAGAGCAAATGCATCTGCGGCGAGGCCAGACTCTGCGGCGAGAAGATCCAGCCGAGGGTCGCGCACAGGCCAAGGCTGACGAGGAAGCTGACCGGGATATGCCAGCGGATCGCTTTCTGCCACAGCAGAAAAAGTCCGCCCGCCAGCCAGGCGATATTCACCCACTGCCAGCCCAGGCCCGCCAGAACGCCGCCGTAAACCGGCAACTGCAGTACCTGCTGGACGCTATGTCCGGCATGCAGGGAGGTTTTGAAGGTATCCAGCGGGGTTGCCTGGCTGATGCCGTCGATACCCAGCCGCAGGCTGGCCATGTCTCCTCCGGCGGCGGTATGACCGGTAAAGATCATCTGCAGCGTATCGCTGAACGCCGGGATATGGGCGGCAATCTCGTATGAAGGCAGCCAGGAGGTCATCTGCACCGGGAACGAAATCAGCAGCACGACGTAGCCGATCATCGCCGGGTTGAAGGGGTTATGGCCGAGTCCACCGTACAACTGCTTGGCGATCACTATGGCAAAGGCGGTGCCGAGCACCACCATCCACCAGGGGGCCAGCGGCGGAATACTCACAGCCAGCAGCAGGCCAGTGAGCAGGGCGGAGTTATCCCTCAGGGTGGACGCAACAGGCTGTTTGCGCAGTTTGAGAATAGCGGCTTCCATTGCCCAGGCCGTCAGAGCGGCGAGGACAATCTGCAGGACGGTGCCCCAGCCGAAAAACCATGTCTGGACCACAATGCCAGGCACGGCGGCGAGCAGCACCAGCAGCATAATGCGCGAAGTCTGCCGCTGGTTATGGGTATAGGGGGAGCTTGCGATTCTGAAAACCATTTATTCCTCGTTAACTGCCTGCTGTGTTGCTTTGCGCGCCTGAACGCGGGCGATCGCCGCGGCGACGGCCGCTTTGCGTGGGTCGTCATTGGCTGCGGTTGACGCGATTTCCGCCTGGGCGGCCTGCTGTTCGGCTTTGCGCGCTTTGGCGCGGGCGATGGCGGCTTCCACCGCGGCTTTACGCGGGTCGACCGGCTCGGCCGCCGTGGCTTCAGCCGGCGCGGCCTGCTGTTCGGCTTTACGCGCTTTGGCGCGGGCGATGGCGGCTTCCACCGCGGCTTTACGCGGGTCGACCGGCTCGGCCGCCGGGGCTTCCGC
>NZ_JASCAR010000027.1:0-124253 GCF_029967715.1 Klebsiella sp. V115_8 | reverse complement strand
CGCGGGGTGGAGCAGCCTGGTAGCTCGTCGGGCTCATAACCCGAAGGTCGTCGGTTCAAATCCGGCCCCCGCAACCAACATTACAAACACCCTCCAGGGTGTTTTTTTGTTTCTGCGCTCCGCGAATCTGCTACAGAATTCCGGGAACGGCGCAGCGCCGCTCCCCCACCTTCTCAGCCCTTCGGCAACACAATATTGCTCGCCGCCAGCATCCCCATTTCGTGATACATCGCGCAGGCCGCTTCCACGATCGGCATCGCCAGCGCCGCGCCGCTGCCTTCGCCCAGGCGCATCCCCATGTTGAGATACGGTTCCAGTTCCAGGTGCGCCAGCGCGATACGCGCCCCCTTCTCCGCCGAATAGTGCGACGGGATAAGATAGGGTTTCACCTGCGGCGCAATTCGGCACGCCGCCAGCGCCGCTGCGTAGGAGAGGAAGCCATCGAGCACCACCGGCAGACCGCAGTAGGCCGCGCCCAGCATCACACCCGTCATCCCCAATAAATCAAAACCGCCCACTTTTGCCAGCACGTCCAGACCATCATGCGGATCGGGGCGGTTAACGGCGATGGCCCGTCGTACCACCTCAACTTTATTGCCGACCTTCGCCAACGGCAGATTAGCGCCAATTCCCACCACCTCCTGGGCATCGCTGCCGGTCAGGACGCTGACGATTGCCGCCGCCGGGGTGGTATTGGCCATTCCGAGCTCCCCGACGCCAAACAGCGTGACGCCATCCTCCGCCAGCCCCCGGGTATAGCGCATCACCTCCAGCAGCAGCTCTTCCGCCTGGCTGCGGCGCATTGCCGGACCAACGGCGATATTGCCGCAGCCGCGCGCCACGCGCATGTTGATGACGCCCGGTATCAGCTCGGCATCGATTCCAACATCAATCACGTGCATCTTCGCGCCCGCCTGCGCCGCCAGTACGCAAACGCCGGTTTTGCCCAGCGTCATATTCGCCGCCTGAATTGCGGTCACCGCTTTTGGCGAAATGGCGACCCCTTCGTCCCACACGCCGTGGTCGGCGCACATCACCAGCAGCGCCTTTTTTTTCACCTGCGGCACACCTTCAAGACCGGGCATACCCGCCAGCTGCACGGCAAGATCTTCAAGGCGTCCAAGGCTTCCGGGCGGTTTCAGCAGACCATCAATATGAAGCCGGGCGCGCGCCATCGCGTTTTCATCAGGCGCAGGGATCGCGCCCAGTAGAGAGGTTAAGCTTTGCATAGAGGTTCTCGTCTTGTTGGCTGACTCATCGCAGAGCCAGCAGGAAGAATAACGCCCGTTACGGCGCGCCTGGCCTATTTGATTTTTACGCCAATGCCCGACACCACCAGCCACACCTCGTCTGCCGCCGCCGCAAGGCGCTGGTTGACGCGTCCGGCGATATCGCGGAAATGGCGGGCAAGACGGTTTTCCGGCACAATCCCCATCCCTACCTCGTTGGTCACCAGCACCACGCGGGCCGGGCAGCGCTGGCAGGCGGCAATCAGTACCGCGATTTCGGCGTCGATCGCCCGCTCCATCGCCGCATAATCCCAGCCGTCCGGCGAGCTGTCGCCCCCCAGCGCAAACAGCAGGTTGGTCACCATGGTGGTGATGCATTCCAGCAAAATCGCCTCCTCCGGGGCGATATCCGGGGTGATCAGCTCATCAAGCTGCTGCCAGCGCTCGGCGGTGCGCCAGTGCGCGGGCCTGCCGTCGCGGTGGTGCTGGATCCTCGCCGCCATCTCGTCATCAAAGACCTGCGAGGTGGCGATATACAGTACCTGCGGCGCATGGGCGATCAGCGCTTCGGCATGGCGGCTTTTACCGCTGCGCGCCCCGCCGGTCACTAAAGTCAGCATACGGGCTCCTGATGTTGGCGCATGATGGCGTAGATTTTTTCGATATCAATATGCTGACGCATCGCGTCCGCCAGCAGATCGAACTGGCGCGATTTATACTGCGCATACTCGAAATCGCTATCCAGCGCCGCCAGCCCTTTACGCTGGCGCAGGCCGTTAACCAGCGCGCGGGTAAAGGCATCGCTATCGAACAGGCCGTGCAGATAGGTGCCAAACGCCAGGCCGTCATCGCTGACCGCGCCGTCCGCCACGCTCAGGCCGCCTTTATGTAATTGCATCAGCGAACGACAGCCGTCGCGCAGCTCGGTTTCGCCCATATGAATTTCGTAGCCGCTTACCGCCAGCCCCGCCGTTGCCGCCAGCCACGCCGGCAGCGCCGGAGCCAGAGTCGCCGTGACCTGGGTCGTCGTTTTGCTGTGCGCAAAGTGGGTGACGGTATTAAGCAATCCCAGCCCCGGCTGGGTGCCAAGCCCCGACTCCACCTCATCGATTATGGTTTCGCCGAGCATCTGATAGCCGCCGCAGATCCCCAGCACCGGTACGCCCTGACGCCGGGCCTGCAGTACCGCATGCGCCATGCCGCTCTCGCGCAGCCAGCCCAGGTCGCCGAGCGTATTTTTACTGCCCGGCAGGATAATCATATCCACGCCCGCCAGCTCCTGCGGCTGGCGAACATAGCGGACGCGGACGTCCGGCTGCGCCGCCAGCGCGTTGAAATCGGTAAAATTAGAGATGTGCGGCACCTGAATCACGGCAATCTCAATATCGCGCCTGTCGGTGCGCAGATATTTCCCTTTTTGCAGCGCGACGCCGTCCTCATCTTCAAGATCGACGTCCAGCCACGGCATGACGCCGAGCACCGGGACGCCGGTGAGCGCTTCTATCTGCTCGATCCCGGAATACAGCAGCGCCACGTCGCCGCGAAATTTATTGATAATCACGCCCTTGACCCGCGCGCGCTCGCGATCGTGCAGCAGCGCGAGCGTGCCGTAGATAGAGGCGAAGACGCCGCCGCGATCGATATCCGCCACGAGGATCACCGGGCACTGGGCCATCTCGGCCATGCCCATATTGACGATATCGCGATCGCGCAGATTGATCTCCGCCGGACTGCCCGCCCCTTCCAGCACCAGCACATCATGTTCGGCGGCCAGGCTGTTATAAACCGCGAGGATCTGTTCGCGCAGGCGCGGTTTATATTCGTGATAGCTCACCGCGTCCATATCGGTCGCCACCTTGCCCATCAGCACCACCTGCGCTTTGCGGTCGCTGGTCGGCTTAAGCAGCACCGGGTTCATGCGCACGTCCGGCGCGATCCCCGCCGCTTCGGCCTGGAAAATCTGCGCGCGGCCCATCTCTTTGCCATCCGGCGTAATACCGGAATTGAGCGCCATATTCTGCGATTTAAACGGCGCGGTGCGCTGCCCGTCCTGATAAAAGATGCGGCACAGCCCCGCGACCAGCACGCTTTTGCCGACGTCAGAAGCGGTGCCCTGTAACATAATTGCCAGCGTCATGAAGCCTCCTTCATCGCGTTGCTTCGCATCCGCGTAAAAAATTCTTCTTCGGTTTTACACAGCGGCAGCCCGAGCTGCCCGTGCAGTTTCACCAGCCACGGCTGGGTGAGCCCGGCCTGGGCCATCAGTTCGCTGCGGGCAAACACCTCCCCGGGTTCGCCGTGCGCCAGCACTTCGCCGCGGCGTAACACGTAAACCGCATCGCTGATTTCATAGATCAGATCGATATCGTGGCTGGAGATCGCCACGTGGTTGCCCCGATCGGCAATACGCTTAATGATGTCGATCATCTGCGCGCGCCCCGAAGGATCGAGACCCGCCGTCGGCTCGTCGAGCAGTAAATAGCGCGCCTGCAGCACCAGCGCGCCGGCTATCGCCACGCGCTTTTTCTGCCCGTGGCTCAGGCACTGAATCGGCTGGTGACGAAACCCCTGGGCATCGACGAGAGTCAGGGCATCGTCCACCCGGCGGGCAATTTCCTCTTCCGCTACGCCCAGGTTCCGCAGGCTAAAGGCGATATCGCTGTCGATATCGGTATAGAAAATCTGCTGGTCAGGGTCCTGGAAAACGGTCGCCACTTGCTGACGCAGCGCCAGCAGGCCGCGCTTGCTGTAGTCCAGCGGTTTTCCCTGCCATAGCACCGCCCCGCTCTGCGGGCGCAGCAGACCGCTCAGGTTCATAAACAGCGTGGATTTTCCGCAGCCGTTCGCCCCTACCAGTCCGGTCACGGCGTGATGGGAAAAATCCAGCGTCAGCCCCTTCAGCACCGGCTCGTCCTGATAGCGAAACCAGAGATCGGTCGTGGCAAGCATACTTATCCTTAAAGGTGAAAATCACCCTGATACAGTTTGATATCCAGCGTGGTGCTCATCTGCTGGTAGCGGATCATCACCCGGGTAAACAGCAGTCCTACCAGCATCGCCAGCGAACGATAGCCCTTCGACACGCTACGGTAGCCAAAACGTAATGTTTGCGCACGGTGAATCGCCAGCGCTTCGTCTAACAGAATAAAAATAAAACGCCAGGTCAGCAGAATTTGCTCGGTCAGCAGCCGCGGCACCCGCCCGCGCTTGAGCAGCACAATAAGCTGCGGGAACGGCAGATTCAGCACCAGCCAGAAGGTGGACGCCAGCGCCGCCAGGCTGCGCCAGAAGGTCTGATTGGCGGTCGTCAGCCCCTCCGATGTGATGCCCAGCCAGACGCTGCCCAGCGGCAGGCTCACCAGCAGATCCTGCGGATTGCGGCTGACGCTAAACAGAATGGTCAGCACACCGATCAGCAGGAAGCCAAACGGCAGCGCCATCCAACGGCACCAGCGCCACGGCGAGACCCGCAGCAGCCAGCAGGTTAAGGCGGCAATCAGCGCCATTTCGATACCCTGCCCCAGCGGAGGCAGGGTAAAAGCCAGCACCATCAGCAGCAGCCAGAACAGGAACTTGCGCTCCGGCGCGACGTGAAACCAGCGGCTCTGATAGCTGAGTCGGTCAAACCCGGTCATCACGGCGCTGTCTGCCTTTGCTGTAGCCCAGAATATAGAAAATGACCGCCGCGCCGAGAGAGCCCTGGAGCGTAAACAGCAGGCTCTCAATTTCTCCGCTCGCCGGTTCGTACAGCGGCTGGAACCACGGCTCATAATGCGGCGCGACCACCTGAATCTGGCTCTCCGCCTCGCCGTCCGAACCGCCGAATTCGCCGCCGTGATCGACAAAGAACGGCAGGATCACCAGCGCCACCACCATGGCGAACAATATCAGCGTCTTTTTCATGTTAATGCCCCTGTGCGGTAATCAGCTGACGTTTGGTCAACTGGTCGTAGATCATGACGGTTAACAGCCCTTCAGCAATGGCGATCGGGATCTGCGTCAGGCAGAAGATCCCCATAAACTTGACGATCGATCCGCTCGCGCCGGCGGCGGGATCCGGGAAGGCCACGCCGAGCTGTACGGAGGTGACAAAGTAGGTCACCAGATCCGCCAGCATCGCGCAGAGAAACACCCCGACGTCGCGGCGAATGCCCGCGCGGCAGGCCATTTTCCACACCATATAGCCGACCACCGGCCCGATGACCGCCATCGACATGCCGTTCGCGCCGAGGGTCGTCAGCCCGCCGTGCGCCAGCAGCAGCGCCTGGAACAGCAGCACGATGGCGCCAAGGATCGCCACCACGCCGGGCCCGAAGAGAATCACCGCCAGGCCGACGCCGGTCGGGTGGGAACAGCTGCCGGTTACGGAAGGAATTTTCAGCGCCGAGAGGACAAAAATAAACGCCCCGCACAGCGCCAGCAGCACCTTCTGATTGTTATCTTCCTGCACAATGCGGCGCAGGCGCACCAGCCCGTACCACAGGCAGGGTAAAAACAGCAGCCACCATGCCAGGGCCCACATCGGCGGTAAAAACCCCTCCATGATGTGCATCGCGAAAGCCTTTTCGGGAACCACTATCAGCAATAGCGCCGCAGCTAACCCGCTGAAAGACAGCTGTTTTAGCTGTTGTTCAAGTTTCATTCTGCATACTCCCACTGTTTATTGACCAGAATGGTCGAGAAATAGGGCAGCGGCTGGTCGTCGCTGACGTCATTGAGATGGCGCCAGCACTGCTCGCCCGGCAGCGTGGCTTCAGACATCATCAGCGCGGCATCCAGCAGACCGTTTTTCGCCAGCAGCGCTTTGATGCGGGGAAACCGCCCGTACACTTTCATCAGCACCAGGCTTTCATGCTGGCGCAGCGCCTGCTCGATTTCCGTTTCCGGCGCGGTGCAGGAGATCACCGCCAGCGATTGCTGCTCCATGGCCAGCGGCGTTTTTGAACGCGCGGCTATGGCGGCAAAAGAGGTGACGCCGGGAACAATCTCCAGCCACTCCGGGCAGCCGATACGCTGGAGTAAGAACACCCAGGTGCTGAACAGCATGGCGTCGCCGAGGGTAATAAAGCCGACCTGCTTGCCCGCTTCCACTTCCTGAACCAGCGCGGCGGCAACCTCATCCCACACCGCCTCTTTTTCCGCGCTGTCGGCGCTCATCGGGAAATGGCAGCAGCGTACTTCGGTCCGTTCGCCGATATACTCGCGCACGATGGAGAGCGCGAGGCTGTCGCCGCCTTTACGTCCGGCGGGCGCGTAGAGAATGTCCAGCGTGCCCAGCACCCGCGCCGCGCGCACGGTGATCAGGTCGGCGGCGCCAGGGCCGGTACTTAAGGCATATAGTTTGCCGCTCATGCCGCCTCCTCCATTGCCAGGCTCAGCGCCTGCTGCAGGTGAGCGACGAACATTGCGCGCACCGCCGGATTCTCTCCCAGCCCGTTCAGCCAGGGCGTCGCCGTGATACCGGCGGCGTTGAACAGCGTTTTCCAGGAGTCCTCTTCGTCCGAGGCCATATCGTTAATGGCGTGATCGCCGGCCACCAGCATCAGCGGCATCAGGTGTACGCCCTTCACCCCCTGCTGGCGCAGGCTATCGATAAGAATATCGACTTCCGGATAGCTCTCGACCGCGCCGACCCGCGCCGGAAATCCCTTCGCCGTCATCATATGATCCAGACAGGCGTAGGCGGCGAAAGCGTGATGGCTGGCGCCGTGGCCCATAAAGACCACCGTTTCATCGGCAGCAAGCGGCGGCATCTGCTGGCGCAGCGCCTGCATCAGCTGGACATAATCGTTATGGCTGCTCAGCAGCGGCGCCCCCAGCGTCAGGCGGAGGAACAGCGGGCGCAGGCTTTGCACTTCGCGGACGATCTTTTCATACTCATCGCCGTTGATAATGTGCAGCGACTGAATCGCCACATCCTGGTAGCCCTGCTCGGCCAGCTTCTGCAATGCCTGCAGCGGCGTATCAATCTCGATACCGTCGCGCTGTTTGAGCTTGCGGATAATCATCCCGGAGGTGAAGGCGCGAAACGTGTCGCGGTCCGGACAGCTGGCCGCCAGCTCGCGCTCGCAGGCGACGATGTTCTTTTCACAGGTGTCGGGATAGCTGGTGCCAAAACTGACCACCAGAAGCGCTTTTTTCATTTCTGACTCCTTAAGCAGCGGCCAGCCAGCGCGATAAGCGCCGGGCAAAGGCAGCCTGACTTTCCAGTAACTCTTCACCCGTCACCAGCGGCGCCGGGCGCGTAATCACGATGCAGGGGATACCGGCATCCAGACAGGGTTGTACTTTTTCCTGATAGCCGCCTTCGGCGCCGGAGGCTTTGGTGATCACCACGTCGGCCCGGCACTGGCGGTAAAAAGCGGCGTTGAACGCGGCGCTGAACGGCCCGCACAGGGCGAAAATCTCGCCAACGCCAAACCCCAGCGCGGCGCATTGCGCGATGACATCGGCGACCGGCAACACCCGGGCCAGCAGCGTTTTGTCACCTAATCCCGCCCGCCAGCGCGCCAGATCTTTACTTCCCGTGGTGAGCAGCACGCGCTGGCCGATACGCCGCGCCACCTCGCAGGCTTGTTCAATGCTCTCCACGGTATAGAGCAGCGGATGCGTCAGGCCGCTCAGCTGCTCTGGGCGCTGATAGCGGCTCAGCAGCACGCCGGCGGTTTCACAGGCCCGGACGATATTGCGGCTTACCGCTTCGGCGTAGGGGTGCGAAGCATCGATCACCCAGCGGGTCCGGTTAGCCTTCAGCCAGGCGATCATCTCCTCCAGCTCGAGGCGCCCGCAGCGCACCTGGCCGCGAATATCCCCCGCCAGCTGCTGACCGGTGGGCGTCGCCACCGACAGGGTGTAGGGGACCTGCGCCGCGTCAAGCTGCTGACACAGCGCCCTCGCGTCGCTGGTTCCGCCCATCACCAGCACCTCGCCGTGGCTCACAGTACGTAGCCTCGCGGCGTGATCATCAGGCCATCCTGGATATACGTCGCTTTGTTGCCGACGATCACCAGGCTGGTCATATCGACCGGTGCAAAATCCATCTCCCCCAGGGTAGTCAGCCATTTCTCCTGTTTTTTACGTCCGGCGGATTTCACGACTCCCACCGGGGTCTGCGCGCTTTTACTGGCCGACAGCAGCTCAAAGGCGCGCGCCAGATGGCCCTCGCGGCCGCGGCTGCGCGGATTGTAAAAACAGATGACGAAGTCGGCTTCCCCGGCGGCGACAATGCGTTTTTCAATCACCAGCCACGGGGTCAGCAGGTCGCTGAGGCTGATATGGCAGAAGTCGTGCATCAGCGGCGCGCCCAGCAGCGAGGCGGCGGCAATGCTGGCGGTCATCCCCGGGATCAGGCGGACTTCCACATCCAGCTTCTGCTTGCTGACCAGTTCAAGCACCAGTCCGGCCATGCCGTAAATACCGGCATCGCCGCTGCTGATCAGCGCCACGTTATGTCCGGCCTGCGCCAGCTCAATCGCCGCCTGGCAGCGCTCAATCTCTTTGCACATTCCGGTTTTAATCACCTGCTTATCGCCGGTAAAGGCTTTCACCAGGTGCGTGTAGGTCTTATAGCCAACGACGATTTCCGCCGCCTGCAGCGCTTCAATGGCCTCCATGGTCATCATGGACTGCGAGCCAGGGCCGATTCCGATTACGCTTAACATCAGTGTGAAACTCCCAAAGTAATAGTGACGCCCTGTTCGCGCAGGGTTTCGCCTAACAGTTGCCCATGGCTCAGCAGCCAGGCCGCCGGACCGGATACGCTCCCCACGCCGACGGTTTTTCTGACGAACGATGAAGCGGGAAAGTGATGCTCATGCTCGCGCAGGGCATCAGCGGGAAAGGTTTCGAACGGTACGCGACAGCAGGAAGCCAGCTGAATCAGCCCCTGCTCGTGCTTCTTCAACGTGACGCTGCCGATAGCTTTCAGCGCCAGCGGATCCAGGCGCTGCGCCTCAAGCTGGCGCGCCAGCAGCGCCGCTAATAGCGGGAATGGCGTATCGCGGCGGCAGCCAATTCCGGCGACCACCCGCTGCGGCACCAGCTTCCAGTGCGGCACGGCGATCGGCGGCAGTTCGTTGCGCAGCGTGACGCAGACCAGCGCATCCAGCTCGGGAAGCTGGTGCAGATCGGTCACGGTGATAAACCCCCGCCGGTCGCAGTGGCGGACGTCTTCATCCAGCTCTTCGTCCCACCACAGACCGACGCGCTGATGGCTGACCAGCATCTGGTTGACGGTTTTCACCGCCGCGCGGAAGTCGCTCATCCGGGCATTAAGCTGGAATGCCAGCGTATCCAGGGCCGCCAACTCGTTGACGTCGGTGGCGGTGGTGATCACCGGGTCGGCGCCGAGCATCCCGGCCAGATAGCGGCTGAGGGCATTCGCGCCCCCCGCATGGCCGGAAAGCAGGCTAATGACGTGCTGGCCGCGTTCGTCGATCACCACCACGGCCGGATCGCTGAACTTATCATTGACCAGCGGGGCCAGCACGCGTACCGCGATCCCGGTGGCGCCGATGAAAATCAGCGCCGAATAGCTGCTGAAGGCCTCCCGCGCGGCGCTGGCAAAACCGTTTTCAAAGGGGAGAAAACCCTCTTCCAGCAGCTTCTCGCTGGTAAAGCAGGTTAACGGCAGCATCGCCGCCAGCCGTTTCGCCAGCCGAACGCCCCCTGGCGTCAGGCAGAAAAGTGCGATTGATTCAGGCTTTACGGTATTCATGGCTAAAGTCCGCCGCGTAGAGTTTTGAGTAGTGATACTCAGAGCCCAGGAAATTCCCGACCAGAATGAGCGCCGTTTTGCGGATCCCCGCCTCGCGTACCTTGTCGCCGATATCCGCCAGCGTACCGCGTACGGTCTGGCTTTCCGGCCAGGTCGCTTTATAGATCACCGCCACCGGCGTGGTTGCCGGATAGCCGCCTTCAATCAGGCGCTCCGCTACCCGGTGAATGCGCTGCACGGAAAGGTAAATCGCCATTGAAGTCTGGTGGCTGGCAAATGATTCAAGCTGCTCGCGCGCCGGCACCGGCGTGCGCCCTTCAAGGCGGGTGATGATCAGGCTCTGGGAGACTTCCGGCACGGTGTACTCGACGCCCAGCTCCGCCGCCGCGCCCAGAAACGCGCTGACGCCCGGCACCACCTGCCAGTCGATACCGCGTTTGGTCAGCTCTTCACCCTGCTCGCGGACCGAGCCATACAGCGACACGTCCCCGGTCTGTAAACGCACTACCGTTTTCCCGGCTTTAACGCCGGCTTCCATCAGGTCGAGAATTTGCTCCAGATGCAGTTCGGCGCTGTCGTGACACTCGGCGCCGGGCGGACAATACTCCAGCAGCTCGGTGTTTATCAGCGACCCGGCGTAGATCACCACCTGGGCCTGCTGCAGCAAGCGGTAGCCCTTGAGGGTAATTAGCTCACGGTCGCCCGGCCCTGCGCCAACGAACCACACACTACGGGGGTCAAATGTCTCAGCCATGGTTTTCTTCCTTCTGACAGGCGATAACAAAAACGGGATTATTCGGTTTGAAATAGTGGCCGCTGCCCAGCGCGGTCAGCGATGAAACGTTCAGCAGCAGGCAATCAATCTGTGTAATCCCCCGCTGCTGCAGATAGTCGAGAGCCGCGTTCAGGTTCTCCTGCAGGATAAAAGTCATCACCAGACGGCCGCCGGGATAGAGCTGCTGCCACGACCAGTCAATCAGTTCGTCGAGACGGCCGCCGCTGCCGCCCATAAAAATGGCGTCGGCCCGCTCGGTAATCACCATCGGCGCTTCACCGGGCAGGATCTCAATATTGCCGCAGGTGAAATGCTGGCGATTTTCGTCCAGCAGCCGGAGAGCCGCGGGGTTGCGTTCGATGGCGGTTACCTGCAAAGAGGGATACTGCAGCGCCGCCTCAATCGACACGCTGCCGGTACCGGCGCCGATATCAATCAGGTGGCTTGCCCGGTGCAGTTCAAGTTTGGCCAGCGCCAGCGCGCGAACCGCTTCTTTGGTCATCGGCACCTTCTCGCCGCGCAGAAAAAGCTCATCTTTCATCGAGGATCACCACCGCGTTCATCTCATATTCGGCATCGACCTCACTGACCGGTAGCCAGTGGATCCGCTCGTTATCCATCGCCAGATTTTCGCCAATCACCATCCAGCGATACCCTTTACCCCGAGCCGCCAGCTGGGCGGCGATTTCCCGCGGCCCGCAGCGCCCGTCGGTCACCATCGCCACCTTGCGCTGACGCGCCAGCTCATCAAAACAGACGTCTCGCCCGTGGCTGCTGGTCAGCCAGATATCATTCATATCGATACCGGCCTTCGCGCAGAGATACTGCACCGCGCTGATACCGGGAATAATGCGCACGCGATCGATGCCAAAGTGGGCTATCAGCCGCGTGCCGATCCCGTAAAAGAGCGGGTCGCCTGAGGCCAGCACCACCACCTTCTGCGCTGCGCGTTCGCCGAGCCAGACCAGCAGTTCGGCAATATTGGCGCCCAGCGCAAACCGTTCGCCGCGAAATCCGGGGAACTGCTGCAAATGCCGCTTACCGCCTACCAGCGCATCCGCACTGGCGACCGCATCTTGCGCCGCCGGCGTCATCAAATGCAGGCCTGACGGCCCCATGCCAACCACCGTTAACATGACATCTCCCGCGCAATCTCGGCCACCGGGCGATTGCTGCCGAGGACCTTGTTATCAAAGGAGAACATGATGGCGTCGCAGACGGGCGGCGTTTTGGTAAAACGCAGCATCTGCATCACCCGCAGGCAGATGCGTTCAGCAAGATGGTTATAGATAGTCTGAAAACCGTACGCGTCAATGTGCTCCATCGCCGCTTCGGTGGTATCGCATTCGCTCACCAGTTGCAGCAGCGCCAGCGGCGCCCCCAACAGCGCCAGATGCGCGACCAGCGTTTCCATGCGCGCATCGGCGATATGGCTGTGGGTATGGAAGATCCCGGCGGCGACTTTAATCAGCTTGCCGGGATGGCCAATCAGCACAATCTGACGGAACCCGAGGCGGACGGCCTCTTCAATCATGTAGCCGACGAAGTTGCTCATGGTGACCACCACCTGCGAGTCGATGCCCATCTGCTCGCGTACGAAGCGTTCACCGTGGTTGCCCGGCACCAGCACCACCCGCTCCAGCCCCGCCGCGCGCTTAATTTCCAGCTCCAGCGACAGCGAACGCTTCCAGCTCTCTTCCGACATCGGCGTCACGATACCGGTGGTGCCGATAATCGAGATACCACCCAGGATCCCCAGCCGCGAGTTATAGGTTTTCTGCGCCCGCTCCTCGCCCTCCGGGGCGAAAATCTCTACCGTCGCCCCACGCGACGGGCCTATCGCTTCGCGCACCGCCGACTCAATGGTGTGGCGCGGGGTGCGGTTTATCGCCGGGCTGCCGATAGGCAGGCCGATTCCTTTACGGGTGATGGTGCCGATACCTTCGCCGCCGCGCAGGGTTATCTCGCCGGAGTCGTCGAGCGTCACGCGGGCGAAAATCAGCATCCCGTGGGTGGCGTCAACGTCATCGCCGCCGTCTTTACGAATCGCGGCGATCGCCTGCTGCCCTTCGACGTGCGGCGATTCGACGTTAAGACACAGGGTGACGCCGGAAGGAGTCACAATGGAGACCTGATGAATGAGGTGCTGGCGCATCACCATCAGCGCCGCGACCTTTGCCGCCGCCGTCGCGCAGGATCCGGTGGTATAGCCTTTACGCAGCGCCTTGCCGTTGTGCCACACCGGGGCGTCGAAGGATTGCTCGCTCATCTCGCCCCCTGTAAGTGGTATAAAATGGCGTTGACGATAGCGGCGGCGACGTTGCTGCCGCCTTTACGACCCAGCGCGGCAATGCCCGGCAGGCCGCTCTGCGTCAGGGCGTCTTTCGACTCCGCCGCGCCGACGAAGCCGACCGGCACGCCAATCACGCCGTTGACCGCGACATCATGCTCCAGCAGACGAAACAGCGCGGTGGGCGCATTGCCGAAAACAAACACCTTCTCGCCCTCTTCGGCAACCGCAATATCGACCGCCGCCATCGAGCGGGTCATCCCCTGCGCTTTGGCCTCCGCCACCACCCGCGGATCGCTGATATAGCAGCGGCACTCGCCGCCGAATTTCGCCAGCAGAGTTTTATTGATCCCGGAAAGGGCCATGGTGGTATCGGTATAAAGCGTGCAGGGCTGGCTCAGGGCGGCGCTTAAGCGAGGAAGCACGTCGGGTGAAAACCACAGGATATCCAGCCAGTCAAAATCGGCGGTGGTGTGGATCACCCGCTTGATAATGGCTTCGTGTAGCGGGCTGGCAAAGCGGTAGTCCGGGCGGGTCTGCGCAATAATGTCGCCAATAATGTCGAAGCTTTTCGCCTCAATCGCCTGCGGTTGCTGGATATAGTGCATTCATTTGTCCTCAGGCTGCGCCGACCAGCCAGAACCGGATCGCCATAAACAGCGCCAGCGCCAGGGTCGAAGACACCCACATCAGTCGAATCGTTCGGGAAATATCGTCTACGGAAACGTCGCGCGTCGCCTCGCCAATCCACGGCTTCTCCACGCGCTGACCAAAGTAATCGTTAGGGCCGCCAAGCCGAATGCCGAGCGCCCCGGCGACGGCGGCCTCCGACCATCCGCAGTTCGGGCTGCTGTGGTTGTAGCGGTCGCGCCAGCCGATGCGCAGCGCGCGGCCGCCCGCTTCACCGCAGAGGAGCGCGGCGAGGCTGATAAGCAGCCAGCTCAGGCGAGCGGGGATAAAGTTGGCGACATCATCGAGGCGGGCGCTGACCATGCCGATGGCGCGGTATTTTTCGTGCTTATAGCCGACCATCGAATCCAGGGTGTTGACCGCTTTATAGGCCATCGCCAGCGGTGCGCCGCCGAGCAGCAGGAAGAAGAGCGGCGCGATAATCCCGTCAACGGTGTTTTCCGCCACCGTCTCAACAACCGCGCGATTAATCTGCTGCGGCGCAAGCTGCGTCGTGTCGCGGCCGACAATCCATGAGAGTTTGACGCGGCTTTCCGCCAGATCCCCCGCGCGCAGCGGTCGCTCGACGTCCCGCGCCGACTGCGCCAGGCAGCGTCCGGCCAGCACGGTGAAAATCATCCAGACCTCAGCCAGCCAGCCAAGCCACGGATGAATCCTCTGCGCCAGCGTCAGCACGCCCCAGCAGATGCTCCACGTTAGCCCGACCACCACCAGCCACATCACCCCGCCGCCGACGCGCAGGGCGACATCGCTGCGGCAATAGCGGCGCACGCCGCGCTGAACGGCGGCGATCAGGCTGCCAATCCAGCGCACCGGATGCGGCCAGCTCTGCGGATCGCCGATGATAAAATCGAGGAGCCAGGCAACGCCCCATGCCAGCAGCGTCATAGCGCGCTCCTTGCCGCAGCCAGCCAGTGGTTGAGCATGGTGGGGCGCTGCGCAAAGTGCAGGTGCAGATAGCTGGCGAACGTGTTGCCCACCTGCCAGCCGCCGGACCACTGCTGAAGGGTCATACCGTCGCGGACCTTGCGGCAGGCCAGAACCGCCGGGGACTCGGGAGTAAAATCCGAGTAGTGAAATTCATGTCCGCGCAGGGTTTCGCCGGGCGCCGCCAGCAGCGTTTGCCGCATCGCTCGCGCCTCGCAGTAGCCAAAGCGGGTAAGCCGTTTACCCATTTTGCTATGGCCGGGAATAAGGTTGGCCATCGGGTAGATGTCACCGTTGGCGTCTTCCAGGGAGCTGCCGAGGTACATCAGACCGCCGCACTCGGCGTAAATCGCCACCCCGCGCCGGTGCGCCTCCCGCAGCTGCGCCAGCATCGGCGTATTGGCCGCCAGCGCGGCAGCATGAATTTCCGGATAGCCGCCGCCGAGCCAAATCATCTGGCACGGTGGCAGCTCGCTATCGCGCAGCGGGCTGAAGCGCACGATATTCACTCCGCAGCGTTCAAGCAGCGAGAGGTTATCCGGGTAGTAAAAGTTGAAGGCCTCGTCGTCGGCCAGCGCCAGCGTCAGGCCCGCGCCAGCATCAGGGGACGGCAGCGCCGGCCACTCCCCGGTGGGCAGAATGGAGAGCTGGCTAAGAGCAAGGAGCCGTTCAATATCCAGGGTTCGCGCCAGCGTGTGGGCAAAATCGCGCCACGGCTGCTGGTTAACCAGCGACTCGCGAGCGGTAACCAGCCCCAGATGGCGTTCGGGTAACGCCACCCCTTCCATTCGCGGTACGTAGCCGAGCACCGGCAGCCCGCAATAGCGTTCAATGGCGCCTTTGAGAAGCTGATAATGGGATTCGCTGTTGACGCGGTTGACGATAACGCCGGCAATGTTGAGGCTGGGGTCGAAGTGTTGAAATCCCATCACCGTGGCGGCGATGGAGGTGGAAACCGCTTTGCCATCTACCAGCAAAATGACCGGACAGCCGAGCTGTTTAGCCATCGCGGCGGTGCTGCAGTAGCCAGGGTCGGTACCGAAGCCGTCATACAGCCCCATCACGCCCTCAATGACCGCGATATCCGCCCGCTGCATCTGTTCGCAAAATAGCGCGTTAAGCACCGGCTCCGGGAGCATAAAGCTGTCGAGGTTGTGGGAAGCGACGCCGCTGACGGCGGTGTGCCAGCCGGTGTCGAGGTAGTCCGGGCCGACTTTGCAGGGCTGAACCCGCATGCCGCGCTGCTTCAACAGGCTGAGCAGGCCAAGCGTGACCGTAGTTTTACCACAACCGCTGCCGGTTCCTGCGAGAATAAATGCGTGCTGCCTGGCTGCCATACCCCGATCCTGTGCCGGGTGGTAGGGCTGCGTGCATTCCCAGTCTTTCGACTGTACGCATCTGAGCAACCCACTTCCCACCGAAGTTGTTGATTATTACCGACAGGCAGGTCTTCTGGCTTAGCGTCGTCCTCTCCCATCCTTCCCAATCCGGTAAACAGATCAGTGGCTAAATATGGGTTCGTCAGCATCACAGCAGCGGGGGCTGCGGGGGATTCACACCCCCTTCCCTGGCGCCTGTCGGTTTAGTCCGTCATGATTCGAGCGGGATGAAACCCACTTGAATGATTCCCGGAACATCTTACGGAAGCAGGATGGCTTCCGTCGTGTTTAATTTTTAAATACCAAAGCTATTTCATTACGCCGATGGCGCGCTGAAAGCCATTTCGGATATCACTCTATCCCATCAAATAAATAAAAACTGGTGCAGTTTATCGCTCTCTCATTATTATTTTGTTGCGCTATGACAATTTATTGCTGTGAATGAGATATTTTCATTTTAGAATGAGCAGGATACGCGTGTATAACAAAAACCGGCGATAACAAATTATTGCCATTTAAACTGACTCAGTTTGTGATCTGGCGTTAATTTGCTGACGATAGGCCTGCGGAGTCACCTGATAGGCCTGGCGAAAAACTTTGCAAAAATAGCTGGTTTGCGAAAATCCTAAATTCCGCGCAATGCTGGCGATGCTCCAGTCGCTGTGGCATAGCAGCTCTTTGGCGCTCACCATCCGCTGATGGTTGACCCAGGCATTAAAGCCGATACCCTGATATTTTTTGAACAGCTTACTGAAGTAATAGGGGCTGAGATAAACGTGAGCGGCGACGTCTTCCAGGCGAAGCTCGTCGGATAAATGGGCGTCAATGTAGCGCAGCGCCTTCTTCATTTTGCTGTCATGAGGGCTGGCGACCCGGCTGGCGCGCGCAGGTTCCGGCTGCTGGGGATTATCTTTAATCACCACAAAGTTGAGCTGTTTTTTAAGGCAGTTTTCGACGATAAGCTTCAGTAAATCAGCAGAAGCAATCACTCTGGCGTAGTCCATTTCCGGCACGTCGCGAAACGCTTTAAGCAGCTCGGGGTCGGCCTGCCAGCGGTCATCCACGTTGAGGATATCGACCAGTTCAACATCGTTGCTTAAGCGCACCTGGCCGCAAAGCACAAAGCCCACAAGGTGCCCGGCAATGACCAGAGGAATGGAGAAATCGGTTAACCCGGCGTGGCAGCGGTAGATACAGAGCTGATCGGTTTTAGACGCCTCAAGCCCGCCGCAGCGGTCGCTCATTCGACAGCGGGTGCTGTGCTGGGGATGCTGGCGCATCAGCTGGCAAAAAGGGGTGAAGTTAAACAGTTCAGATATTTCATCACCATGAATATTGACGACCACCACCGCCAGACTGGTGGCCTGCGCAAAATCCTGTGCGATTTTATTAATGAGTTCTGAGTTCAGTGTGCTCGCAGAAATCATGATAAAACCTCTCAGTTAATTTTTTGTTATAAATAAAACATTTCTTTAATATTTACTTCCTTTCATCATCCATTGCCGCTAACGATAAAAGAATAATACGATAGCAAAAGTCTCCCATCCGTGGGAGACGTTTTTGGCGAGTTCGTGATACCGGTTCATGAAAATTTTTGGCTATTTCAGCCGTGACCTTAATCCTCTAATTTACAGGTATTACACGGTAGATTATTACCAATCAGATAACGATAGATGGCCGCGCCGAGACAGGCGCCGATCAGTGGCGCAATAATCGGCACAATAAAGTACGGAATATCCCTTCCGCCGGTCATCGCGATATCGCCCCAGCCCGCCATCCACGTAAACAGCTTCGGCCCAAAATCACGCGCCGGATTCATCGCAAAGCCGGTTAGCGGCCCGGTTGACGCGCCAATGACCGCCACCAGCAGGCCGATCAGCAGCGGGGCCAGCGGCCCTTTCGGTACGCCGTTGCCGTCGTCGGTCAGCGCCATAATCATCCCCATCAGCATGGAGGTGATCACCACTTCAACCAGCGCCGCATGCCAGATGCTCAGCGATGCCGCCGGGTAGGTGCTGAAAATACTCGCCAGCTGCAGGCTCTCTACGCTGCCGCGCGCGATATGGTGGGCGGATTCAAACTCGGTAAACATCGTGCTGTACAGCACATAGGCCAGCACCGCGCCGCCGAAGGCGCCGGCAACCTGTGAAACGATATAGGGAAAAACTTTTCGGCCGGGAAAGCAGGCAAACAGCCATAACGCGACGGTCACCGCCGGGTTGAGATGCCCGCCGGATATTCCCGACGTCAGATAGACGGCAAGCGAGATCCCCAGACCCCAGATAATGCATATCTCCCACAGTCCGAGGCTGGCGCCCGCCACCTTTAACGCGCTCAGGCAGCCGATGCCGAAAAACAAAAACAGCCCGGTGCCCAGAAACTCGGCGGTACATTGCGCTTTTAACGAATCATTCATGGTGACACCTTCTTAGCAGAGTTCGTGTCCTGACCAGCCAACATCCTGCTGGCAGTAGAGTACAACGCGCACCACTATATGAACTCCCGTCCGCAAATTGTTGGCAACCTGCTGACGGCAGCCTCCGGAAAATTCGGGTATCAATAACAAATTATTGTCATTAAATAACGCAGAATTGCATTGCTCACGCGCGGCTTTCGCCATTATGCCAACGCCATGGCATGCAAAAATATTGCTAAAACCAGCTTATCGTTTTCCAACAAACATCACAAATCAGTTTCTCGCGCATAGCAGATAAAATTAAAATCGTCATGAACAAATTTGTAAATATGGAATATACAAAACAAGATAATCACATCAGCGAAAATAAAAACAACAAATAACATCAAACACTTAAATAAATAAACGACAATTTTATCTTATCCAATACCCACTATTTTTTCACCATCACATTGAAGTCAGCCATTCTTTTTCCTCGCATCTTCTTATAGTCCCCACTATCGGAACACTCCATGCGAGGTCTTTATGCAACAAGAAGCACTAGGAATGGTAGAAACCAAAGGCTTAACCGCAGCCATAGAGGCCGCTGATGCAATGGTTAAGTCAGCCAATGTGATGTTAGTGGGCTATGAAAAGATTGGCTCCGGGCTGGTAACCGTCATCGTGCGCGGCGATGTTGGCGCGGTAAAAGCGGCCACCGATGCGGGCGCCGCCGCCGCACGTAACGTGGGTGAAGTGAAAGCCGTACACGTCATCCCACGCCCTCACACCGATGTAGAAAAAATCTTACCGAAGGGAATTAGCCAATGAGCAGCAATGAGCTGGTTGAACAGATCATGGCTCAGGTGATTGCCCGCGTGGCAACGCCGGAACAGCAGGCCATCCCTACTGAAAACCATCCAATACGAGAGACGGCTATGGCAGAAAAAAGCTGCAGTTTAACGGAATTTGTCGGGACCGCTATTGGCGACACCCTGGGTCTGGTTATCGCCAACGTCGATACCGCCCTGCTGGACGCGATGAAGCTTGAAAAGCGCTATCGCTCCATCGGCATTCTCGGCGCCCGTACCGGCGCAGGCCCGCACATTATGGCGGCGGACGAAGCGGTGAAAGCCACCAACACCGAAGTGGTCAGCATTGAGCTGCCGCGCGATACCAAAGGCGGCGCGGGCCACGGTTCGCTGATTATTTTAGGCGGCAACGACGTGTCCGACGTTAAGCGCGGGATTGAAGTGGCGCTGAAAGAGCTCGACCGCACCTTCGGCGATGTTTACGGCAATGAAGCCGGACATATCGAGCTGCAGTACACCGCCCGCGCCAGCTACGCCCTGGAAAAAGCCTTCGGCGCGCCGATTGGCCGCGCCTGCGGCATTATCGTCGGCGCACCGGCCTCCGTTGGCGTGCTGATGGCCGATACCGCCCTGAAGTCAGCCAACGTGGAAGTCGTGGCGTATAGCTCTCCGGCGCACGGCACCAGCTTCAGTAACGAAGCCATCCTGGTGATTTCCGGCGACTCCGGCGCGGTCCGCCAGGCAGTCACCTCCGCGCGCGAAATCGGTAAAACCGTCCTTGCGACCCTCGGTTCTGAACCGAAAAACGATCGCCCGTCCTACATCTGATACCCACGAGGCTGATTCATGAGATCGAAAAGATTTGAAGCACTGGCGAAACGCCCTGTGAATCAGGACGGCTTCGTTAAGGAGTGGATCGAAGAAGGCTTTATCGCGATGGAAAGCCCGAACGATCCGAAACCGTCGATAAAAATCGTTAACGGCGCGGTGACCGAGCTGGACGGGAAACCGGTGAGCGATTTTGACCTGATCGACCACTTTATCGCCCGCTACGGCATTAACCTGAATCGCGCCGAAGAAGTGATGGCGATGGATTCGGTTAAGCTGGCCAACATGCTGTGCGATCCGAACGTTAAACGCAGCGAAATCGTCCCGCTGACCACCGCGATGACGCCGGCAAAAATTGTCGAAGTGGTTTCGCATATGAACGTCGTTGAGATGATGATGGCGATGCAGAAAATGCGCGCCCGCCGCACCCCATCCCAGCAGGCGCACGTCACCAACGTCAAAGATAACCCGGTACAGATTGCCGCCGACGCCGCCGAAGGCGCATGGCGCGGATTTGACGAACAGGAAACCACCGTTGCGGTAGCGCGCTACGCGCCGTTCAACGCCATCGCGCTGCTGGTCGGCTCGCAGGTAGGCCGTCCGGGCGTACTGACTCAGTGCTCGCTGGAAGAAGCCACCGAGCTGAAGCTCGGCATGCTGGGCCACACCTGCTACGCCGAAACCATCTCTGTCTACGGTACCGAACCGGTCTTTACCGACGGCGACGACACGCCGTGGTCGAAGGGTTTCTTAGCCTCCTCCTACGCCTCTCGCGGTCTGAAAATGCGCTTCACCTCCGGCTCCGGCTCCGAAGTGCAGATGGGCTACGCCGAAGGCAAATCCATGCTTTACCTGGAAGCGCGCTGCATCTACATCACCAAAGCCGCGGGCGTACAGGGGCTGCAAAACGGTTCCGTTAGCTGCATCGGCGTGCCGTCTGCGGTGCCTTCCGGCATTCGCGCGGTGCTGGCGGAAAACCTGATCTGTTCGTCGCTGGATCTGGAGTGCGCCTCCAGTAACGACCAGACCTTCACCCACTCCGATATGCGTCGTACCGCGCGCCTGCTGATGCAGTTTCTGCCGGGGACCGACTTTATCTCTTCCGGTTATTCCGCGGTGCCGAACTACGACAACATGTTCGCCGGTTCCAACGAAGATGCCGAAGACTTTGACGACTACAACGTCATCCAGCGCGACCTGAAGGTGGACGGCGGTCTGCGTCCGGTTCGCGAAGAAGATGTTATTGCCATCCGTAATAAGGCTGCCCGCGCGCTGCAGGCCGTTTTTGCCGGAATGGGGCTGCCGCCGATTACCGATGAAGAAGTTGAAGCCGCGACCTACGCCCACGGTTCGAAAGATATGCCGGAGCGCAACATCGTCGAAGACATCAAGTTCGCCCAGGAAATCATCAATAAAAACCGCAACGGCCTGGAAGTAGTGAAAGCGCTGGCGCAGGGCGGGTTCACCGACGTTGCCCAGGACATGCTCAACATCCAGAAAGCCAAGCTGACCGGAGACTATCTGCATACCTCCGCAATTATCGTCGGCGATGGGCAGGTGCTGTCAGCCGTCAACGATGTTAACGACTATGCCGGTCCGGCAACGGGCTATCGCCTGCAGGGCGAACGCTGGGAAGAGATTAAAAACATCCCTGGCGCTCTTGATCCCAACGAGATTGATTAAGGGGTGAGAAATGGAAATTAATGAAAAATTGCTGCGCCAGATAATTGAAGAAGTGCTCAGCGAGATGAAGGGCAGCGATAAACCCGTCTCGTTTACTGCGCCAGCGGCCTCCGCGGCGCCCCAGGCCACGCCGCCCGCCGGCGACGGCTTCCTGACGGAAGTGGGCGAAGCGCGTCAGGGAACCCAGCAGGACGAAGTGATTATCGCCGTCGGCCCGGCTTTCGGCCTGGCGCAGACCGTCAATATCGTCGGCATACCGCATAAGAGCATTTTGCGCGAAGTCATTGCCGGTATTGAAGAAGAAGGCATTAAGGCGCGCGTGATTCGCTGCTTTAAATCCTCCGACGTGGCCTTCGTCGCCGTTGAAGGCAATCGCCTGAGCGGTTCCGGCATATCTATCGGCATCCAGTCAAAAGGCACCACGGTGATTCACCAGCAGGGGCTGCCGCCGCTCTCTAACCTGGAGCTGTTCCCCCAGGCGCCGCTGCTGACCCTGGAAACCTATCGCCAGATTGGTAAAAACGCCGCCCGCTATGCGAAACGCGAATCGCCGCAGCCGGTCCCGACGCTGAACGACCAGATGGCGCGGCCAAAATACCAGGCGAAATCGGCCATTTTGCACATTAAAGAGACCAAGTACGTGGTAACGGGCAAAAACCCGCAGGAACTGCGCGTGGCGCTTTGATAAAGGATAACTCCATGAATACCGACGCAATTGAATCGATGGTGCGCGACGTATTAAGCCGCATGAACAGCCTGCAGGGCGAGGCGCCGACGACGGCTCCGGCGGCAGACGGCACGTCCCGTAGCGCAAAGGTCAGCGACTACCCGCTGGCGAACAAACACCCGGAATGGGTGAAAACCGCCACCAATAAAACGCTGGACGACTTTACGCTGGAAAACGTGCTGAGCAACAAAGTTACCGCCCAGGATATGCGTATTACCCCGGAAACGCTGCGCTTACAAGCTTCTATCGCCAGGGACGCGGGCCGCGACCGGCTGGCGATGAACTTCGAACGCGCCGCCGAACTGACCGCGGTACCGGACGATCGCATTCTTGAAATCTACAACGCCCTCCGCCCCTATCGCTCGACGAAAGAGGAGCTGCTGGCGATCGCCGACGATCTCGAAAGCCGCTATCAGGCGAAGATTTGCGCCGCTTTCGTTCGCGAAGCGGCAACGCTGTACGTCGAGCGTAAAAAACTCAAAGGCGACGATTAATTACAGGGGTATGTGATGCGATATATAGCTGGCATTGATATCGGCAACTCATCGACGGAAGTCGCCCTGGCGACTCTGAATGAGGCTGGCACGCTGACAATCACCCACAGCGCGCTGGCGGAAACCACCGGGATCAAAGGCACGTTGCGTAACGTGTTCGGTATTCAGGAGGCGCTCGCCCTCGTCGCCAGAGGCGCCGGGATCGCTGTCAGCGATATTTCGCTCATCCGCATTAATGAAGCGACGCCGGTGATTGGCGATGTGGCGATGGAAACCATTACCGAGACCATCATCACCGAATCGACCATGATCGGCCATAACCCGAAAACGCCCGGCGGCGCGGGGCTTGGCGTGGGCATCACCATTACGCCGCAGGAGCTGTTAACCCGCCCGGCGGACGCGCCCTATATCCTGGTGGTGTCGTCGGCGTTCGATTTTGCCGATATCGCCAGCGTGATTAACGCTTCCCTGCGCGCCGGATATCAGATTACCGGCGTCATTTTGCAACGTGACGATGGCGTACTGGTCAGCAACCGGCTGGAAAAACCGCTGCCGATTGTTGACGAAGTGCTGTACATCGACCGCATTCCGCTGGGAATGCTGGCGGCAATTGAGGTCGCCGTCCCGGGAAAGGTCATCGAAACGCTCTCTAACCCCTACGGCATCGCCACCGTATTCAACCTCAACGCCGAGGAGACGAAAAACATCGTCCCGATGGCTCGCGCGCTGATTGGCAACCGTTCCGCCGTGGTGGTCAAAACGCCATCCGGTGACGTCAAAGCGCGTGCGATACCCGCCGGTAACCTTGAGCTGCTGGCCCAGGGCCGGAGCGTACGCGTAGACGTTGCCGCTGGCGCCGAAGCCATCATGAAAGCGGTCGACGGCTGCGGCAAGCTCGATAACGTCACCGGCGAGTCGGGGACCAATATCGGCGGCATGCTGGAACACGTGCGCCAGACCATGGCCGAGTTGACCAACAAGCCCAGCAGCGAAATATTCATTCAGGACCTGCTGGCCGTCGATACCTCGGTGCCGGTGAGCGTCACCGGCGGTCTTGCCGGGGAGTTCTCGCTGGAGCAGGCCGTGGGCATCGCCTCAATGGTGAAATCGGATCGTCTGCAGATGGCGATGATTGCCCGCGAAATCGAGCAGAAGCTCAATATCGACGTGCAGATCGGCGGCGCCGAGGCCGAAGCCGCCATTCTGGGCGCGCTGACCACGCCGGGTACCACCCGACCGCTAGCGATCCTCGACCTCGGCGCAGGCTCCACCGATGCCTCCATCATCAACCCCAAAGGCGAAATCATCGCCACTCACCTCGCCGGAGCTGGCGATATGGTGACGATGATTATTGCCCGCGAGCTGGGGCTGGAAGACCGCTATCTGGCGGAAGAGATCAAGAAGTATCCGCTGGCCAAGGTGGAAAGTCTGTTCCATTTACGCCACGAGGACGGCAGCGTGCAGTTCTTCTCCACGCCGCTGCCCCCCGCCGTATTCGCCCGCGTCTGCGTGGTGAAACCGGACGAACTGGTGCCACTACCCGGCGACTTAGCGCTGGAAAAAGTACGCGCCATTCGCCGCAGCGCCAAAGAGCGGGTCTTTGTCACCAACGCCCTGCGCGCACTGCGTCAGGTCAGCCCCACCGGCAACATTCGCGATATTCCGTTCGTGGTGCTGGTCGGCGGTTCGTCGCTGGATTTCGAGGTCCCGCAGCTGGTCACCGATGCGCTGGCGCACTACCGCCTGGTTGCCGGGCGGGGAAATATTCGCGGCAGCGAGGGCCCCAGAAACGCGGTGGCCACCGGCCTGATTCTCTCCTGGCATAAGGAGTTCGCACATGGACAGTAATCACAGCGCCCCGGCTATTGTGATCGCCGCCATCGACGGCTGCGACGGCCTGTGGCGCGAAGTGCTGCTGGGTATCGAAGAGGAAGGCATTCCTTTCCTGCTCCAGCATCACCCGGCCGGGGATGTCGTGGACAGCGCCTGGCAGGCGGCGCGCAGCTCGCCGCTACTGGTGGGCATCGCCTGCGACCGCCATACGCTGGTCGTGCACTACAAGAATTTACCCGCATCGGCGCCGCTTTTTACGCTGATTCATCATCAGGACAGTCAGGCCCAACGTAACACCGGTAATAACGCGGCACGGCTGGTCAAAGGGATCCCGTTCCGGGATCTGAATAGCTAAGCAACAGGAGAACAGCAGTATGAATAACGCACTGGGACTGGTTGAAACAAAAGGGTTAGTAGGCGCCATTGAGGCCGCCGATGCGATGGTGAAATCGGCCAACGTGCAGCTGGTCGGCTACGAAAAAATTGGCTCGGGTCTGGTGACCGTCATGGTTCGCGGCGATGTCGGCGCGGTCAAAGCGGCGGTAGATGCGGGCAGCGCGGCGGCAAGCGTCGTAGGCGAAGTGAAATCCTGCCACGTGATCCCGCGTCCGCACAGCGACGTTGAGGCCATTTTACCGAAATCAGCCTGATTGATGGCGAATAAGGAGCACCGCGTGAAGCAATCACTGGGATTACTTGAAGTTTGTGGTCTGGCACTGGCTATTAGCTGCGCCGATATCATGGCGAAATCCGCTTCTATCACGCTGGTCGCCCTCGAAAAGACCAATGGTTCAGGCTGGATGGTCATTAAAATTACCGGTGATGTGGCCTCAGTACAGGCGGCCATCACCACCGGTGCACAGTTTGCCGAACAGCGAAACGGTCTGGTGGCTCATAAAGTCATCGCCAGACCCGGAGAAGGGATCCTGCCCGCAGAGGCTCCCCCACCCTCCGTCATGGAACCTGAGCCTGAAGAGTCAGAGACGGCTAATGTCGTTTCTGAAGCGCCAGCAGAAGAGCCCCTCCAGCAACAAGGCGTGGTCAGCTGCAACCTGTGCCTGGATCCCAAATGTCCGCGCCAGAAGGGCGAGCCGCGCACCCTTTGCATTCATCCCGGCAAGCGAGGTGAAGCGTAATGGATAAACAGCTTCTCGAATCAACGGTCAGTAAAGTCCTCGACGAGATGCGTCTGCGGCCCATTCCGCTGGGGGTTTCAAATCGTCATATCCACCTGTCGGCGTCGGATTATGAACGCCTGTTTCCTGGCCATCCCATCAGCGAGAAAAAAGAGCTGCTGCAGCCGGGACAGTACGCTGCGGAGCAAACCGTCACCCTGGTAGGGCCGAAGGGGCAGCTTAAAAATGTGCGCCTGCTCGGCCCACTGCGTTCGGTAAGCCAGGTGGAAATATCGCGTACCGATGCCAGAACCCTGGGGGTTGCGGCGCCGCTGAGAATGTCCGGCGATCTGAAAGGGACGCCGGGCATCCGTCTGGTCAGCCCCTATGGCGAACTGACGCTGTCGTCAGGAGTTATCGTCGCGCAACGGCATATTCATATGTCGCCGCTCGATGCGCTGATCCTGCGGGTTTCCCACGGCGATAGGGTCTCCGTGGTCATTGAAGGCGACGCGCGCGGGCTGGTTTTCAACAACGTGGCGATTCGCGTTTCACCGGATATGCGTCTCGAAATGCACATTGATACCGATGAAGCCAACGCCGCCGGCGCCGATAATCCGCAGGCCTTTGCCCGGCTGGTAGGCCCGCGATGAACGGCGAAGTTCTGCAGCGCATCGTGGAGGAAATCGTCTCCAGGCTGCAGCGTCGCGCCCATAGCACGGCGACGCTGAGCGTGGCGCAGCTGCGCGATGCCGACTGCCCCGGGCTGTTCAGCCAGCACGCCTCGCTGCGCATCCTGCTTGTCGACCTGCCGCTGCTGGGCCAGCTGACGGAGGCGGAAACCGACGATCCTGCGGCCCGGAAAATTCACGACGCGCTGGCTTTCGGCATCCGCGTGCAGCTCACCCTGCACAGCCAGCTGCTGCCGGTTATCCCGGTCAAAAAACTGGCGCGCCTGCCGGCGATCTTCACCGACGAGCGCGGGCTGCCGCTGATCCTGCACGCAGGATCGGTGCTGAGCTATCGCGACGTCGCGCAGCTGGGTCAGGGTCGCCTGGTTATCCACCGCAAATGCATCGTGACCGCGCTGGCGCGCGAAGCGGCACAGGCGCGGCATGTTCAATTAATTAAGCAGGAGTAAATCATGCATCTGGCACGAGTCACGGGCGCGGTTGTCTCCACGCAAAAATCGCCTTCCCTGATCGGCAAAAAGCTGCTGCTGGTGCGGCGGGTCAGCGCCGATGGCGAGCTTCCCGCCTCGCCGACCTCCGGTGATGAAGTCGCCGTGGATTCCGTCGGCGCGGGGATCGGCGAGCTGGTTCTGCTCAGCGGCGGCTCCAGCGCCAGGCACGTTTTTTCCGGGCCAAACGAGGCCATCGACCTCGCCGTTGTCGGCATTGTCGATACGCTTTCACGTTAAGGAGCGAATATGGCGATTTATACCCGAACGGGCGACGCTGGCACCACCTCACTCTTTACCGGCCAGCGGGTGAGTAAAACCCACCCGCGGGTTGAAGCCTACGGCACGCTGGATGAGCTGAACGCCTCGCTGAGCCTGTGCGCCTGCGCCGCCGCGGATGAAAATCACCGCGCCTTACTTGAGGCCATCCAGCAGCAGCTTTTTTGGTTTAGCGCAGAACTGGCCAGCGACAGCGAACGGCCGTCGCCGAAACAGCGCTACATCAGCAGCGAAGAGATTTCCGCTCTGGAAGCCGCCATCGATCGGGCCATGGCCCGCGTCGAGCCGCTGCACAGCTTTATTTTACCCGGCCGCTGCGAAGCCGCGAGCCGCCTGCATTTTGCCCGCACGCTGGCCCGCCGGGCCGAACGGCGACTGGTTGAGCTGGCGGCGGAAGTCAACGTGCGCCAGGTGCTGATGCGCTACATCAATCGCTTGTCAGACTGCCTGTACGCCCTGGCGCGCGCGGAAGATAGCGATGCGCACCAGAACAACATCATTCGTGAAGTGAGCCGGCGCTATCTGGCCGCCACTCTGCCGAGCCGCAGCAAGGAGAAGACGCCCGTGGCCCTCTCATTCCACGATCTGCACCAGCTCACCCGCGCCGCCGTTGAGCGTGCGCAGCAGCTTCAGGTGCCGGTGGTGATCAGCATCGTTGACGCACACGGCACCGAAACCGTGACCTGGCGGATGCCGGACGCCCTGCTGGTCAGCAGCGAACTGGCGCCGAAAAAAGCCTGGACCGCGGTGGCGATGAAAACGGCGACCCATGAGCTGAGCGAGGCCGTTCAGCCGGGCGCCGCGCTTTATGGCCTCGAAACGCATTTGCAGGGAAAAGTGGTGACCTTTGGCGGCGGTTACGCCCTGTGGCGCGACGGCTTATTAATCGGGGGTCTTGGCATCAGCGGCGGCAGCGTTGAACAGGACATGGATATCGCACAGACCGCCATCGCGGCCATTAACGTGGGAACTCATCAATGAATACTTCTGAACTCGAAACGCTTATTCGCACCATTCTTAGCGAACAGTTAACCCCAGCCCAAACGCCAAACCCGCCGCAGGGCAAAGGGATTTTTCAGTCCGTGAGCGAGGCCATTGATGCCGCGCATCAGGCGTTCTTACGTTATCAGCAGTGCCCGCTAAAAACCCGCAGCGCCATCATCAGCGCAATGCGTCAGGAGCTGACGCCGCATCTGGCCGCCCTGGCGGAAGAGAGCGCCAATGAAACGGGGATGGGCAACAAAGAAGATAAACTTTTGAAAAACAAAGCTGCGCTGGACAACACGCCGGGCGTGGAAGATCTCACCACCACCGCGCTGACCGGCGACGGCGGCATGGTGCTGTTTGAGTATTCGCCGTTTGGCGTTATCGGGTCGGTCGCGCCGAGCACCAACCCGACGGAGACCATCATCAACAACAGCATCAGCATGCTGGCGGCGGGCAACAGCGTCTATTTCAGCCCGCACCCGGGAGCAAAAAAGGTCTCTCTGAAGCTGATTAGCATGATTGAAGAGATTGTTTTCCGCTGCTGCGGCATCCGCAATCTGGTGGTCACCGTGGCGGAACCGACGTTTGAAGCCACCCAGCAGATGATGGCCCATCCGCGCATTGCGGTTCTGGCCATTACCGGCGGCCCGGGTATTGTGGCGATGGGCATGAAGAGCGGTAAGAAAGTCATTGGCGCCGGCGCGGGTAACCCGCCCTGCATCGTTGATGAAACGGCGGATCTGGTTAAAGCGGCGGAAGATATCATCGACGGCGCCTCGTTCGATTACAACCTGCCCTGCATTGCCGAGAAGAGCCTGATTGTGGTGGAGAGCGTCGCCGAACGTCTGGTGCAGCAAATGCAAACCTTCGGCGCGCTGCTGCTGGGCCCTGCCGACACTGACAAACTCCGGGCCGCCTGCCTGCCTGAAGGCCAGGCGAATAAAAAACTGGTCGGCAAAAGCCCATCAGCCATGCTCGAAGCGGCCGGGATCGCCGTTCCGGCGAAAGCGCCGCGTCTACTGATAGCGCTGGTTAACGCCGACGATCCGTGGGTTACCAGCGAGCAGCTGATGCCGATGCTGCCGATAGTGAAAGTTAGCGATTTCGATAGCGCGCTGGCCCTGGCGCTGAAGGTTGAAGAAGGACTGCATCATACCGCCATTATGCACTCGCAGAACGTGTCGCGCCTGAACCTCGCGGCCCGCACCCTGCAAACCTCGATATTCGTCAAGAACGGCCCCTCTTATGCCGGGATCGGCGTCGGCGGCGAAGGCTTTACCACCTTTACTATCGCCACGCCGACCGGTGAAGGGACAACCTCGGCGCGCACGTTTGCCCGCTCCCGTCGCTGCGTGCTGACCAACGGCTTTTCCATTCGCTAACCGAGGTCGCGATGAAAACTTTCTCACTACAAACGCGGTTGTACAGCGGTCAGGGTAGTCTGGCGGTGCTCAAACGCTTTACCCGCAAGCACATCTGGATTATCTGCGATGGCTTTCTTGCGCGCTCGCCGCTGCTGGAAACCCTGCGTCAGGCGTTGCCCGCAGATAACCGCATTAGCGTCTTTAGCGAGATAACCCCGGACCCCACTATCCACACCGTGGTACAGGGCATTGCGCAAATGCAGGCCCTGCAGCCGCAGGTGGTCATCGGCTTCGGCGGCGGATCGGCAATGGATGCGGCGAAAGCTATCGTCTGGTTCAGTCAGCAGAGCGGCATCAGCATCGAAACCTGCGTGGCTATACCGACCACCAGCGGTACCGGTTCAGAAGTAACCAGCGCCTGCGTAATTAGCGATCCGGATAAAGGCATCAAGTACCCGCTGTTCAACAATGCGCTCTATCCCGATATGGCGATCCTTGACCCGGAGCTGGTGGTCAGCGTGCCGCCGCAGATTACGGCCAACACCGGCATGGACGTGCTGACCCACGCGCTGGAGGCGTGGGTCTCTCCGCACGCCAGCGACTTTACCGACGCGCTGGCGGAAAAAGCCGCCAAACTGGTGTTCCAGTATCTGCCCACCGCGGTGGAAAAAGGCGACTGCGTGGCGACGCGCGGGAAAATGCACAATGCCTCAACGCTTGCCGGGATGGCGTTCAGCCAGGCGGGGCTGGGGCTTAACCATGCTATCGCCCACCAGCTTGGCGGGCAGTTTCATCTCCCGCACGGACTGGCCAACGCGCTGCTGTTGACCGCGGTTATCCGCTTTAACGCCGGTCATCCGCGCGCCGGAAAACGCTACGCGCGGCTGGCCAAAGCCTGCGGCTTTTGTCCGGCAGATGCCAGCGATAGTACGGCGATCAATGCGCTGATCCAGCAAATCGAACGGCTCAAGCAGCGCTGTGCGCTGCCGTCACTGGCGGTCGCGCTGAAAGAGGGACGTGCCGCGTACTCAGCGCGCATTCCGGCCATGGTGCAGGCCGCACTGGCTGACGTGACCTTGCGCACGAATCCTCGCCCGGCCAGCGCCGGGGAAATTCAGGAACTGCTGGAGGAACTGCGATGAGTACCGCCGTCAACGCTGTTGAAATGGCCAGAAGCGCCGAGGAGATCCGCGAGCGCGTGCGTGCTGCGGGCGTCGTCGGCGCGGGTGGAGCGGGTTTTCCCGCCCACGTGAAGCTGCAGGCGCAGGTGGAGATCTTTCTGGTTAACGCCGCCGAGTGCGAACCGATGCTCAAGGTCGACCAGCAGCTGATGTGGCAGCAGGCTGCACGTCTGGTACGCGGCGTGCAGTACGCGATGACGGCAACCGGCGCGCGCGAAGGGGTGATTGCCCTGAAAGAGAAATACCGCCGGGCTATCGACGCCCTTACCCCGCTGCTGCCTGCCGGTATTCGCCTGCATATTCTGCCGGATGTCTATCCCGCAGGCGATGAGGTGCTGACTATCTGGTTGGCTACCGGTCGCCGGGTCGCGCCCGCCGCGCTGCCAGCCAGCGTTGGGGTCGTGGTGAATAACGTACAAACGGTGCTCAATATTGCCCGTGCGGTTGAGCAGCAGTTCCCGGTGACCCGCCGCACGCTAACCGTTAACGGCGCGGTCGCCCGACCGCTGACCGTCACCGTCCCCATCGGCATGTCGCTGCGCGAAGTGCTGGCGCTGGCGGGCGGCGCGACGGTCGACGACCCCGGTTTTATTAACGGCGGCCCGATGATGGGCGGCCTGATTACCTCGCTGGATAACCCGGTGACCAAAACCACCGGCGGCCTGCTGGTGCTGCCCAAAAGCCATCCGCTTATCCAGCGGCGGATGCAGGACGAGCGCACGGTGCTTTCCGTGGCCCGTACCGTCTGCGAGCAGTGCCGACTGTGTACCGATCTCTGCCCACGGCATCTGATCGGCCACGAACTCTCCCCGCACCTGCTGGTGCGGGCGGTGAACTTTCATCAGGCCGCCACGCCCCAGCTGCTGCTGAGCGCGCTCACCTGTTCGGAATGCAACGTCTGCGAAAGCGTGGCCTGCCCGGTGGGGATCTCGCCGATGCGCATCAACCGCATGCTGAAACGCGAGCTGCGCGCGCAAAACCAGCGCTATGAAGGGCCGCTCTATCCGGCCGACGAAATGGCGAAATATCGCCTCGTGCCGGTGAAGCGACTGATCGCCAAACTGGGGCTGAGCCCTTGGTATCAGGAGGCGCCGCTGGTGGAAGACGAACCGGCAGTAGAAACAGTGACTTTGCAATTGCGCCAGCATATCGGCGCCAGCGCGGTAGCGAACGTTGCAGTGGGCGACCGCGTGACGCGTGGGCAATGCGTTGCCGATATCCCGGCAGGCGCATTAGGCGCGCCGGTTCACGCCAGCATCGACGGCGTGGTTGCGGCCATCAGCGAACAGGCCATCACGGTGGTAAGAGGTTAACCATGTCTCAGGCTATAGGAATTTTAGAACTCACCAGCATTGCCAAAGGAATGGAACTCGGCGATGCGATGCTGAAAAGCGCCAACGTCAATCTGCTGGTCAGCAAGACTATCTGCCCGGGTAAGTTTCTGTTGATGCTCGGCGGGGATATTGGCGCTATCCAGCAGGCCATTGAAACCGGCACTTCGCAGGCCGGCGAAATGCTCGTCGACAGCCTGGTGCTGGCGAACATCCATCCCAGCGTACTCCCGGCCATCAGCGGCCTGAACAGCGTAGACAAACGCCAGGCAGTCGGCATCGTTGAAACCTGGAGCGTTGCGGCCTGCATCAGCGCCGCGGACCGGGCGGTGAAAGGCTCCAACGTCACCCTGGTACGGGTGCATATGGCCTTCGGCATCGGCGGTAAATGCTACATGGTGGTGGCGGGCGACGTTTCCGACGTCAACAACGCGGTTACGGTAGCCAGCGAAAGCGCGGGTGAAAAAGGGCTGCTGGTTTATCGTTCGGTGATCCCGCGACCGCATGAAGCCATGTGGCGACAGATGGTGGAGGGATAATGGAAAGACAGCCAACAACGGATCGCATGATTCAGGAATACGTTCCCGGGAAACAGGTCACCCTCGCGCACCTGATTGCCAATCCCGGGAAAGATCTCTTTAAGAAACTCGGCCTGCAGGATGCGGTGTCCGCCATCGGCATCCTCACCATTACGCCCAGCGAAGCGTCGATTATCGCCTGCGATATCGCCACCAAATCCGGCGCGGTGGAGATCGGTTTTCTTGACCGCTTTACCGGCGCCGTGGTGCTGACCGGCGACGTTTCCGCCGTCGAGTACGCCCTCAGGCAGGTGACGCGCACCCTGGGCGAGATGATGCAGTTTACTACCTGCTCAATAACCCGGACGTAGCGCGATGAAACGTCTGATGTTGATCGGCCCCAGCCAGTGCGGCAAAACCTCGCTGACCCAGGGCCTGCGCGGCGAAGCGCTCCATTACAAGAAAACCCAGGCGATTGAATGGTCGCCGATGGCCATCGACACACCGGGCGAATATCTGGAGAACCGCTGCCTTTATAGCGCTCTGTTGACCAGCGCCTGCGAGGCCGACGTTATCGCTCTGGTGCTGAACGCCGACGCCCAGTGGTCGCCGTTTTCTCCGGGTTTTACCGCCCCGATGAACCGCCCGACGATTGGTCTGGTCACGAAAGCCGACCTTGCCGATGCGCAGCGGATATCGCTAATCGGCGAGTGGCTCAGGCAGGCTGGCGCCCAGCAGATTTTTATCACCAGCGCGCTGAATAATCTGGGGCTTGATGCCGTGCTGGATTTTCTGAATTCGAAGGAACCTTTATGTCTTACAAAATAATGGCCATTAATGCCGGCAGTTCATCGTTAAAATTCCAGCTGCTGGAGATGCCTCAGGGCGATATGCTCTGCCAGGGATTGATCGAGCGTATCGGCATGGCAAACGCCCAGGTGACCCTCAAAACGCCGGCGCAGAAATGGCAGGAAACGGCGCCCGTAGCCGATCACCGTGAAGCCGTCACCCTGCTGCTGGAAAAGCTCCTCGACCATCGGATTATCCAGAGTTTGCGGGATATCGATGGCGTCGGCCACCGCGTGGCGCACGGCGGGGAGCGCTTTAAAGATTCGACGCCGGTGACCGATGAGACCTTAGCGGAAATCGAGCGCCTGGCGGAGCTGGCCCCGCTGCATAATCCGGTCAACGCGCTGGGCATTAAAGTTTTCCGCCAGCTGCTGCCCGACGCGCCGTCGGTGGCGGTGTTTGATACCGCTTTTCACCAAACGCTCGACGAGCGCGCGTTTATCTATCCGCTGCCCTGGCGCTACTACAGCGAGTTGGGCATTCGCCGTTACGGCTTCCACGGCACCAGCCACAAGTACGTTAGCGCGACGCTGGCGGAAAAGCTGGGCGTACCGTTGAGCGCTCTGCGCGTGGTGAGCTGCCATCTCGGCAACGGCAGCAGCGTATGCGCAATCAAAGGCGGGCGCTCGGTTAACACCTCAATGGGCTTTACGCCGCAGTCCGGCGTGATGATGGGCACCCGCAGCGGCGATATCGATCCGTCGATTCTACCGTGGCTGGCGTTGCATGAGGGAAAAACGCCGGAGCAGCTTAATCAGCTGCTGAATAACGAGTCCGGCCTGCTGGGGGTTTCCGGCATCTCGCACGATTATCGCGATGTCGAGCAGGCGGCGGACGGCGGCAATCGTCGGGCGGCCCTGGCGCTCTCGCTGTTTGCCGAGCGCATTCGCGCCACCATCGGCAGTTATATTATGCAGATGGGCGGCCTGGACGCGCTGATCTTTACCGGCGGCATCGGCGAAAACTCCGCCCGCGCCAGGAGCGCCATCTGCCATAACCTGAATTTCCTCGGGCTCTCGGTCGATGAAGAGAAAAACCAGCACAACGCTACCTTTATTCAGGCCGAAAATGCGATGGTCAAAGTGGCGGTCATCAATACCAATGAAGAGCTGATGATTGCCCGCGATGTGATGCGCCTGGCGCTGCCGCAGGCGCACGAGCTGGCGGTGTCGGTATAAACGGCGCCTCTCCCCTTGCGGAGAATCATGGTAACCGGCGAATCGCCGTGCCACTATGCGCCCTGGCGAAGGTAAGCGGAAAGGTGAAAACGTGGCCGTTGCACAATGTCCCGCCTCGTGCGGAGAACTTATCCAGGGCTGGATCCTCGGCAGCGAGAAGCTGGTCTCCTGCCCGGTGGACTGGTACAGCACCGTCGAGGTCGAGACCGGCACGCCGCGAAACGATGAGCGGCCACTGTCGCGGGCGATGGTCGACCAGCTGCTGGCCCACTGGGGCTACCCGGCGGCGCTGAGTCAGCAGATCCGCATCACCCTGCACTCGACGATCCCGGTCGCCAAAGGGATGGCCAGCAGCACCGCCGATATCGCCGCCACCGCGGCGGCTACCGCCCATCATCTGGGCCACGCGCTGGATGAGCCGACGCTGGCGCGCCTGTGCGTCGCGCTGGAGCCCACCGACAGCACCCTGTTCCGCCAGCTGACGCTGTTCGACCATAATACCGCCGCCACGCAAATCGCCTGCCCTGCGCCGCCGGCGCTCGACCTGTTAGTGCTGGAGAGCCCGCTGACGCTGCGCACCACTGACTACCACCAGCTGCCGCGCGAGCCGGGTCTGCTGGCTAACGCCTCCCGGCTGCAGCTGGCGTGGGAGAAAGTGCAGCAGGCCTGCCAGCGCGGTAGCCCGCAGCTGCTGGGCGAAGCGGCGACCATCAGCGCCATCGCCAGCCAGCGGCTGTTGCCCAAGCCGGGGTTTGACGCGCTGCTGGACCTGGTGGAAAGCGCAGGGCTCTATGGCCTTAACGTGGCGCACAGCGGCAGCGTCGTCGGCCTGCTGCTGGACCGCCGTCGTCATGACGTCGACTTTTTAAAATGGCGGCTGGCAGAAAGCGACATCGCCGCCCACTGGCCTCTGCAGCACTTGCTGGCGATGGTCCCGGGGGGCGTCACCCTGCAATAGGGCTCAGGCCAGCGCCCGGCGCAGCGCCGCCAGCAGCTGGTCGTTTTCGCCGGCGCTGCGGATCGCCACCCGGAAATAGCGGCTATCAAGCCCCGGGTAATTCGCGCAGCTGCGGATCAGCACATGCTGGCGCAACAGGGCATATTGCAGGTCAAGCTCTGGTCTGTCGCAGCGCAAGAACAGGTAGTTGGCGCGCCCGGGCCACACGGTCAGCCCGGCTATCTCCTGCAGCTGCGCGTAGAAACGCGCCCCCTCCTCCTGCAGCCACTGCCAGGTGGCCCGCTGATACGCCCGGTCCTGGAGGATGATCTCGCCGGCCAGCGCGGCATACGCATTGATGGACCACGGCATTTGTCGCTCGCGCAGTCGGGCTACCGCCTGCGCGTCAGCATTGAGCAGGTAGCCAAGACGCAGTCCCGGAATGGCATAAAACTTAGTGAGCGAGCGCAAAACCCAGACGTGCGGATACTGCGCCAGCAGGGGAATAAACCCCTGCTGGTCGGGGATAAAGTCAAGGAAGGCCTCATCGAGGATCAGGCTGATGTTCAGCGCCTGGCAACGCCGGGCAATGGCTTCCAGCAGGCCCCGCTCTGGCAGCAGGCCGGTGGGGTTGTTCGGCGTGCAGAGAAACAGGCAGTCCAGCGCCGGGGTGAGGGCATCGAGGATCGCGTCGGTCAGCTGCCAGCCATCGCACTCCCGAAGGGCATACTCCACGACCGCGCAATCCACGGTTTGCAGCGCCCGCCGGTACTCCGCGAAGCCAGGAATGACGATCATTGCCCGCCTCGGCTTAAGGCCGTGGGCGAGGGTGAAGATCGATTCGGTTTCGCCATTGCCGGCGAGGATATGCCCCGCCGGCAGCTGATGGTGGGCCGCCAGCGCCTGGTGCAGCTGTTGATATTCGACGTCAGGATAGCGCTCGGCGCAGCCGAGGTTATCGACGATCGCCTGCCTGAGCGAGGCAGGCATTCCCAGCGGATTGATGTTGGCGCTAAAATCCAGCAGCTCGTTGGGGGCAACGCCCAGCAGGGCGGCGGCCTCGCGGATATTGCCGCCATGGGCGCTTTTCAGTAAGGCCATATCCTTTTCCTGTGTGGTTATCCACGCCGGGCCAGCGTCGCGCCGTCGGCGAAGTACGCTTTAATCCCTGCAAGGATCGACTCGGCCACCTCCTGCTGGAATTTGGCCGTTTTCAGCTTCCGCTCCTCTTCCACGTTACTGATAAACGCCGTCTCCACCAGAATGGAGGGGATATCGGGTGCCTTGAGCACCGCAAAGCCCGCCTGCTCTACCCGATTTTTGTGCAGATTATTGATGTTACCCATTTTCTCCAGCACCGCCTTACCAAATTTGAGGCTGTCGGCGATGGTGAGGGACTGCACCATATCGAACATGGTGTGGTCGACATAGCGATCGCCGCTCTTGCTGACCCCACCGATCAGATCCGAGGCGTTCTGCGTCTGGGCGAGATATTTTGCCGCGGTACTGGTGGCTCCCTTGGTGGAGAGCGCAAACACCGAGGAGCCGCTGGGCTGGCGGCTGGTAAAGGCGTCGGCGTGAATCGATACGAACAGGTCGGCGCGCTGTTTCTGCGCCTTGGCGACACGCACCTTCAACGGGATAAACACGTCTTCGTTGCGGGTCATATAGGCCTTCATATTGCCTTCTTTGTCGATCAGCGCCCGCAGGCGACGGGCAATCTGCAGCACCACGTCTTTCTCGCGGGTGCGATACTTGCCCACAGCGCCCGAATCTTCGCCGCCGTGCCCGGGATCGAGCATAATGACAATCGGCCGATCGCGCCCGGCTTTACCCGGCTGCGGCCCGCTTTGCGCCGGCGGTACCTGACGCTGCAGATCGCCTTTGTTGTAATCCTCGAGCAGCGCCAGCAGCGGATCCTGCACATCGGTGGCGTTGGCGGGGTAAAGATCCATCACCAGACGCTCTTTAAAGCCGGCCACCGGCGCAAGGGCAAACAGCTGCGGCTTAACGTTCTGCTTGAGCTCGAAGACCATGCGCACGGTTTGCGGATCAAACTGGCCCACGCGGGCGGACTTAATAAAGGGATCGTCATCGCGGATCTGCCCCCCCATGCCTTTCAGCACCGAGTTCAGATTAACCCCTTCCAGATCCACCACCACCCGTTCCGGATTACTGAGGGCAAACTGCCGGTATTTCAGCACATGATTCGATTCCACCGTGACGCGCGTGTAGGTCGATGCAGGCCAGACGCGAACGGCAACCACCCGCGCGGCGGCGGCCAGCCCAACGGGGCTCACGCTCATTAACCACATGGCGCCCGCGCCCTGCAGCAGACGGCGACGGCTTAATCCAGAGTTGTATCCCGACATGCCACTCCCAAGCAATAAAACGCATTTATACCCAAAACAAACAGATTGACCAGAAACTTTAACGAAAGGCATATAACCTGTCATCTATAAAAGGGTAAACATTCATTGACACCCTGCGCCGGGTCACATGTTTTTCAGGGCTTAGCCTCAAATTGGGGCTTGCGTTTAACGGCAAAACAGAATAAAAATACAATAATTACGAATAATCATGCATTGAGGGTTTGTCATGGTGAAGGAACGTCGCACTGAACTGGTAGAAGGATTCCGCCATTCTGTTCCCTATATTAATGCCCATCGGGGAAAAACGTTTGTCATCATGCTGGGCGGCGAAGCCATTGAGCATGAAAATTTCTCAAATATTGTCAATGACATAGGGTTATTGCATAGCCTGGGCATTCGCCTGGTGGTGGTCTATGGCGCCCGCCCGCAGATTGACGCTAACCTCGCCGAGCACCATCACGAGCCGGTCTATCACAAGCAGACGCGAGTGACTGACGCCAAAACGCTGGAGCTGGTTAAGCAGGCGGCGGGGATGCTGCAGCTGGAGATCACCGCCCGCCTGTCGATGAGCCTCAACAACACCCCATTGCAGGGAGCCCATATCAACGTCGTCAGCGGCAACTTTATCATTGCCCAGCCGCTGGGCGTTGATGACGGCGTTGATTATTGCCACAGCGGCCGCATTCGCCGCATTGACGAAGAGGCGATTCATCGCCAGCTCGACAGCGGCGCCATTGTGCTGATGGGGCCGGTCGCGGTGTCGGTCACCGGCGAAAGCTTTAACCTGACTTCGGAAGAGATCGCCACCCAGTTGGCTATCAAGCTGAAAGCAGAGAAAATGATCGGCTTCTGTTCTTCGCAAGGGGTTTACAACCAGGCCGGGGAAATTGTCTCCGAACTGTTCCCCAATGAAGCGCAGGCCCGCGTCGAAGAGCTGGAAGCGGACGAAGATTATAACTCCGGTACCGTGCGCTTCCTGCGCGGGGCCGTGAAGGCCTGCCGCAGCGGCGTGCGGCGCTGCCATCTGATCAGCTATCAGGAAAATGGCGCGCTGCTGCAGGAGCTATTCTCACGCGACGGCATCGGCACCCAGATCGTCATGGAGAGCGCAGAGCAAATCCGCCGGGCGACCATCAACGATATCGGCGGAATTCTCGAGCTGATAAGCCCGCTGGAACAGCAGGGCATCCTGGTGCGCCGCTCCCGCGAGCAGCTGGAGATGGAGATCGACAAATTCACTATTATTCAGCGCGATAACACCACTATCGCCTGCGCCGCCCTCTATCCTTTCCCGGAAGAGAAGATCGGCGAAATGGCCTGCGTGGCGGTGCATCCGGATTACCGGAGCTCGTCGCGGGGAGAGGTGCTGCTGGAGCGTATTGCCGCCCAGGCCAGACAGATGGGGCTGAGCAAGCTGTTTGTGTTAACCACCCGCAGCATCCACTGGTTCCAGGAGCGCGGCTTCACGCCGGTGGATATCGACCTGCTGCCGGAGAGTAAAAAGCAGATGTATAACTATCAGCGCCGGTCGAAGGTGCTGATGGCCGACCTCGCTTAAGCCCTTCTTCGCTGTTGCTAACGGCCCGGGATAACACGGCGTTTATCGCTCCCCGGGCCAGTCCCCTGCTACGCCTGGCCGGCACGCTGTCTGCGGCTCGCGGGTAGAATTCTGCTTTTCGCGTAGACCCTTTACCTCGCTGGCTCACCGATATGCGCCCAGCCGTCGAGGAGCGTCGTCACGCTACCCGTCGCCCAAACGCGGCATCTCAGGGGGCTTTGTGCCCGGCGAAGATCTCCGTCAGGCCGCTTCGCCGCTCGGTTCGCGTCACAATGGCCTGGGAGAGCACCTGCTCGTCGGCATAGAGCGACAACCGCTGTTTCGCGCGGGTGATCGCGGTGTAGACCAGTTCGCGCGTCACCAGCGGGACGCTGCGCGCCGGCAGGATCAGCGCCGCATGGTCGAACTCCGATCCCTGCGATTTATGCACGGTCATCGCCCAGGCGGTATCATGCTCCGGCAGGCGGCTCGGCTGCACCGACTTGATGGCGCCGTCGGGCATCAGGAACCACACCCTCAGCTCGCCGTTGCGCTCCAGCGCTATCCCGATATCGCCATTAAACAGTCCCAGCGCGCTGTCGTTGCGCGCGATCATAATCGGCCGGCCGTCATACCAGCGGGAGTGGCGCGGCAGGGCGATCGCCCGCTGACGGTTGAGCCGCTGCTCCAGCCGCTCATTGACGCCGCTCACGCCGTACGGCCCTTCCCGCAGCGCGCACAGCAGCTGAAATTCGCTGAAGGCGGCCAGCATCGCCTGCGGTTCCGCCCGCTCGCGGCGCAGCTGCAGGTAGCGCTCATAGCCCTGCTGTGCCGCGCCGAGCATGGCTTCGTACTCTTCGGTCGTGCTGAGGGGATGAAGCGCGATATCGTCAAACGGCTGGCGCAGCGTGGCCTTCACCTCCGCGCGCGCGCCAGCGTTCACCGCCCGCGCCAGGTTCCCAATGCCGGAGTGACTGCCGAAGCGATAGCTCTTTTGCAGCAGGCACAAGCTATCTCTCAGCGCGCCAGCGATAGCCCCCTCGCCCGCCGGTACCGGCGAACCGGTCAGCCGGGTCAGCTCCTGCGCCCGCGCGGCGGTATAGCCCGAACTCGCCCAGGCGCAGATATCCCCCAGCACCGCCCCCGCTTCCACGGAGGCCAGCTGGTCGCGATCGCCGAGAAAAATCACCCGCCCGTGAGCCGGCAGCGCGTCGATGAGCCGCGACATCATCGGCAGGTCGATCATCGAGGCTTCATCCACCACCAGCACGTCCAGATGCAGCGGGTTGCCGGCGTGATAGCGCATGCGCTGGCTGCCGGGCTGGGCGCCCAGCAGACGATGCAGCGTGCTGGCCTCGGTGGGAATCAACGCTTTCTGCGCGTCGGTCAGCGGCAGTTTTCTCAACGCCGCGCCCAGCGATTCGGTCAGGCGCGCCGCCGCTTTCCCCGTCGGCGCCGCCAGGCGAATACGACAGCGCGGACTGTCTTCAATCTGGATTAGCGCAGCCAGAAGTTTGGCCACGGTGGTGGTCTTCCCGGTCCCGGGACCGCCGGAGATCACCGAGATGCGGCGGGTCAGCGCCACCGCCGCGGCCACTTTTTGCCAGTCGGTTTCGCCGGTGGCAGGGAACAGAGCGTTCAGGGTTGACGCCAGCCGGGCCTCATCCATCTCCAGCACCCGGTTGGCTTCGTTGAAGAAGCGGGCGACGGTCAGCTCGTTGCGCCACATCCGGTTCAGATAGAGCCGGTCGCCGCATAAGATCATCGGCGCCGGGGCATCGCCGCCGCTCACCGCCGACGAAGCGAGCAGCAGCGCGGGCCAGTCTTCAGGCGCGCCGGCTTCGGCCAGCAGCCGATCGCGGATCTCCCCCGCTTTCCCGCCGAGCGCCTCGTCGCCGCTCAGCTGCGAGAGCGGCAGGCATACGTGCCCCTCGCCGGCGTCCCGGCTCAGCAAGGCCGCCGCCAGCTTGACCGCCGGCGGGTCGTTTTGCGCCACCATCAGGGCAAACTGGACATCCAGCGGCCGCAGCAGACGCTGCTCCACCGCCGCCAGCAGTAGTTGTTCGAAAGTCATGAGGCCTCCTCCTGAGTTTCTCCGGCAAAAAGCTGATCCAGACCGTCAATCAGCGGTCGCACCGGCCGGGTGGTGAAGATCCCCTGCCCCCCCTCCTGCCCGTCCATGCCGCGCAGGAAGAGATAAATCACGCCGCCGAAGTGGCGATCATAGTCGTAATCGGCCAGCCGGTGGCGCAGATAGCGGTGGAGCGCCAGGCTGTACAGCTGATACTGCAGATCGTAGCGGTGAGCCCGCATCGCCTGCTCCATCGCGGGCCGGGTATAGGCCTCGCGATCTTCCCCCAGCCAGTTCGATTTGTAATCCAGCAGGTAATAGCGGCCTTCATGGCGGAAGACCAGATCGATAAAGCCCTTCAGCATGCCGCGCACCTGGCGGAAATCCAGCGGCGGCGTGTCGGCGGAAAGGGGATCGTACTGGCGGATAAGCGCGTCAAGGCGCTCCGCCGTCAGCAGCTGGGCGATGGGCAGGTAAAATGCCATCTCCACCTGTTTATCCCGCGCCGCCAGCTGATTGAGCGCGATATCCGGCCCCGGCAGACGGGTCTGCAGCACGCCCCCCAGCCAGTCGGTCAGCACCGGCGCCCACTGCGCGTCAAACCCGCTCAGCTGTAGTTTCTCCGCCATCCACCCGTCCGGCACCGGCTGGGTAAAGTCCAGCTCCTCAAACAGACTGTGCAGGAAGGTTCCCGGCGCGGCGCCGCGCGGAAACTGGTGTGGGGTCAGCTGCGGATCTTCCACGACTTCGCCGACGCCGGCGGCATCGACATCCAGACGCGGCAGCAGATCCTGTCCGCCGCTGAAACCATGCTGCTGCAGCCCGGAGTAGCTGGTCACCCGCCAGTCGTCGGCGATGCGGCGCTGCAGCTCGCGCGCCGACAGCGGGGGAATGCTCGCCGCCGGCGCCTGCCACGGGGTCAGATCCAGCTCGCCAGGTCTCTGTAATGCAATATCGCCATGGCAGAAGTCCGCTAAACGCGCGGCCAGCCCGGCGGCATCCATGGCTTCGCCCGCCTGCAGCAGCCGCCCGAGGGCGCTCAGATGAAAATCGCTGTTGCCGGACTTTCGACTGCTGAGGGGCGCCACGCCAAGGCTGCAGTGCCAGACCGCGCGGGTGAGAGCGACGTACAGCAGGCGCAGATCTTCCGCCAGCCGTTCCGCCTCCGCCAGCTCGAGGCTGGCCTCATCCTGGCCCAGATCCAGTACCGCCGCGAACGTCTCGCGATCGTGATAGAACGCCTGGTCCTGTTTGCGAAACCGGGCGATAAACGGCAGCCAGACCAGGGGATATTCCAGTCCTTTTGACTTGTGAATAGTGACGATTTGCACGAGGTGCTTATCGCTTTCGAGACGCATCTGCTGGCTGGCGGCGTTGCTGTCCGGCTCGGCGATATGCTGCGTCAGCCAGCGCACCAGGGCATGCTCGCTTTCCAGCTGGCTGGCCGCCTCCTGCAGCAATTCGCTGATGTGCAGTATGTCGGTTAAGCGCCGCTCGCCGCCCCGGGTCGCCAGCAGGTTCTCGGCGATGTGCCGGGCCGTCATCAGCGCCCGCAGCATCGGCATCACCCCGCGCTGACGCCAGATCTGGCGGTATTCGCTGAACTCCTCCACCAGCGCGTCCCACGCCTGCTCATCCTGGTTGAGGTTTTCAATATCCAGCGCGGTCAGGCCAAACATTGAGGTCGCCAACGCGCTGCGCAGGGTATTTTCCCGCTCCGGGGACAACACCGCCTGCAATAGCCAGAGCAGCTCCTGGGCCTCCAGCGTCTCAAAAACGCTGTCGCGGTTGGAGAGGTAGACCGAGGGGATGCCCAGCGTCTGGAGCGCTTCACGCACCTGCGCCGCCTCCAGCCGGTTGCGCACCAGCACGGTAATATCCGAAGCCTGCACCGGGCGCGAAGTTTCCCCACGCCACAGCCGTGCGCGCCCCTGCTGACCGGCGCTCAGCCAGTCGCGGATCTGCGTGGCGCAGAGCTGGGCCATAAACGTCTGATAATCGCCGGCGCCAACGGTGTCGCCGGGCATCAGCCAGACGTTCATCGCCGGGACATCCGCTGCGTCAACGGTAAAGCGCAGCCCCTGGTTCTTCGCCGCCGACTTCACCGGCAGGAACGGTATCTCGCGAAACATGAAGGGGTTATCGCTGAGGCTGAACAGCCGGTTAACGCTGCCCACCATGCCAGGGGAGGAGCGCCAGTTGGTGTCAAGCGTGTAGTGCGCGGCAACGTCGCCGCGCGCTTTCATATAGGTAAAGATATCGGCGCCGCGAAAAGCGTAGATGGCCTGCTTCGGATCGCCGATCAGCAGCAGCGCCGTCTCCGGACGCTGGCGCCAGATACGGCGGAAAATCCGGTACTGCTGGGGGTCGGTATCCTGAAACTCATCGATCATCGCCACCGAAAAACGCTGGCGAATGGCGCTGGCCAGCGCCTCGCCGCTGTCGCCGCGCAGCGCCTCGTCAAGCCGGCTGAGCATGTCGTCAAACCCCAGCTCGCCGCGGCGGCGCTTTTCGCGCGCGACCGCATCACGGATCTCGACCATCGCTCTCGCCAGCACCAGATCGGTGAGCGTCAGCGACGAGGCCAGCAGCGATTCGACGGCGCTAAACAGAGGATGCACGGGCGGTTCGCCACCAGCTTTGGTACGCTCAAGCAGAAACGACTGGGCAAATTTCTCCAGCGCGTCGGGCAACTGATAGCTCAGCGTCTCTTCCTGCGCCCAGGCGGTCACTTTCTCAAGCCATTTGCCCTGGTTGCCGCGATTGAACTTCCGCCGGTCAAGGCCGGAATCTTCAAGCACGCCTTCGATCTCCCCCACCTGCTCGCGCCACTGCTGCTTGAGCGAGTCAATGCGGCCGATGATTTGCTGATGGCGTTCGGCCAGCGTCTCGTCGGCGGCTGGCGGCGACTTGAGCTGCGGCGCTTCGCCCTGCAGCCAGCGGTCAAGGGACTTCAGCAGGTCGCGCGGCCCTTTCCAGACGTCATGGATCACCGCCGCGATATCGCGGGTCAGTGGATAACAGTGACGGCGCCAGAAGTCGGCGCAGGCCTGATAGCGCAGGCGGGATTCATCCTCGATCAGCTGCTGCTCGAACAGCATGCCCGACTCGAAGGCGTTAAGGCTCAGCATCCGCTGGCAAAAACCGTGGATGGTGAACACCGCCGCCTCGTCCATCTGCCGTTCGGCCAACAGCAGGGTCTTCGCGGCATCGTCTTTATCGGCGATCTCCGCCAGCAGCGCGCTGTAGAGCGGGTTGTCGGATTCACCGCGCATACAGGCGATGCGCAGTTCATGGATGTTGCTGCGGATACGTCCGCGCAGCTCTTCGGTCGCCGCCTCGGTAAAGGTCACCACCAGCAGCTCTTCAACGCTGATGGCGCGGGGATAGGCGGCCTCGCCGCCCAGCCCCAGCAGCAGCCGCAGATACAGCGCGGCGATGGTAAAGGTTTTTCCGGTGCCCGCAGAGGCTTCTATCAGGCGCTCGCCCCTCAAGGGCAAGCGCAGGGGATCCAAAGACTCAGCGGTGTCGGTCATTCATTCTCTCGCATCAGGGGTAAGGATTGCTGCAATGCGCTGACGTTTTCCCACACTTTGCCGCCTGCCGGCTGGGCGTAGTCCGCTTTGCCATTCTGGCTACCGGAAATCTGGGACAGTATCGTCATGCCCTGCGGCTCCACCACCGTCTGATGGAAGAAATCGGCAAGTTTTTGCGGCGTCAGCAGTTTAATCTGAGCCACTACTTTATCACGTGAATCAAAACGCATATTACCGCGATCGAAATCTTTGCTCAGTTTCGATGCCTCTTCGCCCAGCGTCTGCGGCGCCTGCAGCATCTGGCTTATCACCGCCTGCTGGAGTTGGGCAAACTCTTCCGGCTTCATCGCCCGCAGCTTCGCCTCCGCGGTGGGGAAGAAGGCCTGGAACCGCTGCCAGAGGAAAGCCGGCTGCTTATCGCTACTCTGCAGCAGGAAGCCCATACCCCACTGGCGCCCCACGTTCATCGGGAAGGCAAAGACCGCGTAGCCGAGCTGCTCTTCGGTGCGCAGCTGGTTGTAGAACCACGGCTGAATAATCTGTCCCAGCAGGGTACTGGCGGCGGTGCTGCTGAACTCATCCACATTGGGCGGCGCAAACACCGCGGCCAGCGCGGAGTCGGTGCTGTTGCCCGCTTTGTTGAAGATCGCCAGCTGCTGCCGGTTCACCACCACGTCTTTATTGCGGCACCATTCGTTGCCGTCAGCGCCCAGCTGCTGCTGGATCTGGCGAGCCAGCGTCGTGGCGGCATCGGCGGACATATTGCCGATCACCATCAGTTCAGGGCGCCCCTTGGTTTTCAGGTTGGCGCGGTAGTCGAGCACTTCCTGCAAGGTGATGGAAGGCAACAGCGCCCGGCGTACTTCGCGCTGGAAATACGGTACCTGGGAGACCATCTGGATCGGCATTATCGCCTGATCGTAGGCTTTGCCCTTCTCAGCGGAGTCCATCATTTGCGCGTACCAGGATTTGGCCTGCTCCAGTTGCTCCTCGGTCGGCGTATAGCTGAAGTATCCCTGCAGCAGGTCGCTGAACAGCGCCGGCAGGTGCTGGGTGTAGCCGTTGGCATTGACCATTAACCCGTTATTGGCGCCGGTGGAGAACGAAATGCCGCCGACCGCCGCCTGGTTACTGAGCTGATCGAGGGCGATGCCGGCGAGATAATCGTTGAGGGCAAACATCACCTGCCGGCGAGCGCTGTCCATCGCCTGGGGATTACGCAGCACCAGGGAGATATCCGCCTTCGGCTCGCTGGCGAAATACTGGCTCGGGGCATAAACCACCCGCAGGGTCGGATCATCGAGGATCAGCTGAGGGTGCGGCCAGGCTTTATCGCTTTTGATGAGGGTGAAATCATCCGGAATATAGGGGTTGAGCGCCGGCAGCTGCAGCTTGATCGCCTGCGCTTTTTGCTGCCAGTCAGCGAACGTCTGCTCGCCGATCTTATCCACCTGATACGGCGCATCGACAAAATAAGCGGTCTTGTTATGCGGTTCCTGCGGGCTGATATACCAGATGCGCGCGTTCTGCGGAGTCATCATCGCCAGCCGGTCTTTGATCGCCTGCGGGTCGTAGCGATCGGCAATGTTGACCACGTCCAGCGCATGCTCGACCGGCACCCGGATCATGGTATCCGCCAGCCATTCCACGTAATCCATGTCGCGGTTGATCGACGGATAGCGGAAATCCAGCGCCAGCACATGCGCCAACTCGTCAAAGTAACGTTTGTCGACGCCCTGGGTACGCAGCAGGTTGAGGTAGCTGAATATGGCCGCCGTCACTTCGTCGCGGTGCGCCAGGCCTTTATCGGTGAGGGTGGCAGAGATCGCCAGCACGCCGCTGTTGCCGTTCACCACCGGGTCAGAATCCGCGCGGATACCTTCCGCCAGTCCCTGCTTTTGCAGCCAGTCGGAGAGCGTCCCCGGGCTGCGGTTGCCGATCAGGTAAGTGACCAGTTCATCCGTTTTGCTGCGGAAACGATCGCTGTTGTTGTCGATGCGAAACTCGACGCGCAGCACTTTACGCGGCATCGCCGGCACATAGTGAATAATGATGCCTTTTTGCGCATCGGTTACCACCGGGACGCTTATTTCCGGCCTGCTGATGTGACGATTCGGCACGCGGCCAAAGGTGTCAGCGGCCATGCGCGCCAGCTCCGGCAACGGCTTGTTGCTGTAGATCACCGCTTTCATCAGGTTGGCGGAGTACCAGCTATCGCGGAAGGTGTGCAGCGCATCAAGAACCGGGTTGCCGGGCTTATCGCTAAGCGTCTCGAGGTTGCCGCCAGAGAAGTGGGCCGCCGGGTGAGCCGGGTTAATGGTTTCTGCGCTGACCTGGGCCATGCGCATCCCGTCTCGCGTCCGGGCCATCGTCAGCTCGGCGTTGACCGCGTTACGTTCGCGGTCGGCATATTTTTTATCCAGCAGCGGCGCGGCGATGGCGTCGGCCAGCCGGTCTACGGCCCCGTCCAGCGCATCATTCTCCACTTCGAGATAGAACGCGGTGCGGTAGGGCGCGGTGCTGGCGTTATGGCTGCCGCCATGCAGCTTAAGAAACTCTGCAAGGCTGTCAGGCTGGGGATATTTTTGCGACCCCATCAGCGTCATATGTTCCAGAAAATGCGCCAGCCCCTGATGATCGGCCGGATCCTGCAGGGATCCCACCGGCACCACCAGCGCCGACAGCGATTTCACCGCCTGCGGATCGGAAACCAGCAGCACGACCATGTCGTTATCAAGACGGATCGCCTGATACTGACGCGTATCTTTTTCGCTTTTGCGGATCGTCTCCTGAACAGGCTGCCATCCGGTGTCGGCTTGACTCAACGGCGCCCAGAGGGCGGCCAGCACTACAAAAACCTTGAACCATAAACTGCGGGGCATTCACGAACCTCATCATTAACAAACTTGCGCTGCACGGCGTGCAGCCTTTTATGTCCATCAGTCCGTGATACGTTGCGCATAATAAATGAACCGCCATTCACTGCGCAATTTTTATACTATTTAAATTTGTGTGGACTGATGGTAACGATATAGCGGTAACAGATAACGCTGCGTCTGGGCAATGATTTCTTCGTAATGCGCCGGCTCCAGCGAACGCCACAGGCGTTGATACCAGATATCGGCGCCCTCCCCGCTGACCACCATGTTACCTTCGTAGGTCTGCAGGAATTTGCTCCGCGCTTTCTGCTGCGTCTCTTCGTCCATTACGATGACATCCTTTTCGGCGTCATAACAGGCTTTCAGCCAGGCGCCACCGCTTTCCGGCAGCAGCAGCAGCGGCTGCGACATCCCCAGCAAATAGCCATCCACCAGCTCATTAAGGTACGCCTGCGCCTCGGCGGGCGCCAGCGGCGGAAAACGCCACTCTCCCTCTTTACGCACAAACAGCCGGCTCTCGCCGGCGCCGCCGCTGGCACAGTAGACAAGGTGTTCCAGCCAAAGTTGCATCCCCTGGGAGACGCTCAGCAGCGAAGGCCGCCAGCGCAGCAGCCCGTCCGGCTGCACCTGCTGCAGCCAGCCGGTCAGATTTACGCTGCCGCACTGGAGATCGATCTCCATGCTCTGCGCCTGCTGGCGCTCGGCTTTCACCCGCTCGGCCAGAGCCTGCATCTCCAGACGCTGCGTCTCCCACACCAGCTCGCCAAAGGCGCCATACGGCAGCTCGCCGGCGGCGCGGAAGCGGCGGAACATGGCCGAGGCGTCCTGCTCTTCGATAAGGGTATTGAGCAGTTGCTGGTTCAGTTGATAACGGCTCAGCCCTTCCAGGGTGAAGGGCTCGTCATCGGGAATATCATCCTCTTCCGCACGGAAATTGACCCGCAGACGCTGCTGAAAGAACGCGCGAACCGGGTGCTGCCAGAAGCGCAGGAGCTGCTCGAACGGCAGGCTGTCTATCGGCGGCGGGGTAAGCGGTTGAATGAAGTCGCTATGCGCCTCACCCTGCTGGCCGGCGGCAGCCAGCCATTCCCGGGCGTAGCTCTTGTTCTCGTCCTCCTGGAAATTGGCGATGTCGAACGGCATGCGGGTATGCAGGTGAGTGATGTGGGCTTTAACCCGCGCCTCGCTGGTGTCGCAATCAAGCTCCTCGTCGCCGGCGAGACAGTGGCTCTGGCCGATGTAATCCACCAGCTCCTGCACCAGCACCGAGGGAAAGCGCTCGCTGTTGTCCTGGATAGAACGGCCGATGTAGCTGATATACAGCGTCTGTTCGGCGGACATCAGCGCCTCAAGGAACAGGTAGCGGTCATCATCGCGCCGGCTGCGGTCGCCGCGCTGCGGCTTCTGGCTCATTAAATCAAAGCCCAGCGGCGGCAGCGTTCGCGGATAAACCCCATCGTTCATCCCCAGCAGGCAAACCACTTTGAAAGGAATAGAGCGCATCGGCATCAGGGTGCAGATGTTGACCGGGCCGGCGAGAAAGCGCTGGCTGATCCGTTGTTGATCGAGGCGCTGGGCCAGCTCATCGCGCAACAGCGTCAACGGCACCTGGTCGCCATACTGCGCTTCCAGACCGCTATCAATCACCGCCAGCCACTGCTGCTCAATCAGCGCCAGCGCCGCTTCGGTCTCGCTGTCCGGCAGGAAAAAGTCATTCAGCAGATCGCGACAGACCGGCAGCCACTCCGCCAGCGGCCGCTGCTGGGCGAGACCGCGTCGCCACAGGTTAAGCTGCATCAGCAGCGATGCAAGGTTACCCACCAGTTCGGCGATCAAACCACTGGATTCGTCATAGGGCAGCACCGACTGCCATTCGCCCTCCCGGCTGTCCATCGCGTAGCCCAGCAGCATGCGGGTAAGGCCGAACCGCCAGGTGTGCTGGCCGGTCGCCGGCAGGTCAAGCTCACGGACGTTGTCGTCATCCATTCCCCAGCGGACCCCGGACTCGTTGACCCACTGACGCAGGTAGCGCAGCCCCTCTTCGTTGATGTTAAAGCGCGCCGCCAGCACCGGCACGTCCAGCAGCGCCAGCACATCTTCGCTGGCGAAGCGGCTGTCGGGCAGCGAGAGCAGCGTGATAAACGCCTGCAGCACCGGGTGCGACTCCCGGGCGCGGCGGTCGGAGATCGCCCACGGCAGCCAGCGGTCGCCGCTGGCGGCGCCAAACACCGCCTGTATATAGGGGCTGTAGCTATCGATATCCGCCACCATGACGATGATATCCCGCGGCGTGAGCGTCGGATCCGCCTCCAGCATCGCCAGCAGCCGATCGTGCAGAACCTCCACCTCACGCTGCGGACTGTGGCAGACGTGAATGCTCAGGCTGCGGTCGTCCTGCGCCAGCGGACGTTTGTCGCGACTGTGAGCGAACGCCTCTGCGCTCTGCCCGGCCACCGCCGCGTTGCGCAGTTCGAGGATATCCGACTGCAGGTTATGCAACAGGTTATCAGGAACGATATCGACAAAGGCGTCCAGCTCCTCATAGCGCTCCAGCCCCGCCAGCAGGTAGATATAGTCGCGTCCCAGCTTGCCCCAGGAGGCGAGCAGCGGGTTGCCGACATCCTGCTCCCCGGCGTCATTAAACAGCCCTGGCGCCTGCCCGGCGTCGCGGAACAGGGGCAGCGCGCGCGCCTCGCGGTGATGGCGTCGCTGACGCGACAGTAGCTTCGCCAGAAACGCCGGATCTTTAATATCTCCCCAGTAGTAGCGGCAGGGGTTGGTGAACAGCACATAGACATCGACATGCTTACCCAGCGCCTGCAGCGCCTGCAGGTAGACCGGCGGCAGCGCGGAAATTCCACAAATAAAGACGCGCGACGGCAGCCCGGCGGGCGGTTCATCGGCCTTTTCCAGGGCGCTGATAAAGCGCTGATAGAGATTGGCGCGGTGCCACTGCGGCTGACCGAGCTCGGCGGTATAGCGCACCAGCGCTTTCCACAGCGGCGCCTGCCACTGCTGGGCGTCGCCGAGGCCGTCAACCCGCTGGTCGGCCTCCCAGCGCATCAGCCATTCCGGGCGATAGACCAGATACTGGTCATAGAGGTCCGCTACCCGGGCGGCCAGCTGAAACAGCTTGCGTTTGTCGCCGTCATCGCTCAGATACTGGCGCAGCAGGATAAAATCGTCTTCTTCCAGGTGCTGCGGCAGGAGAGTCATCAGCTTCCAGCTCATGCTCTGCTTGCTGAAGGCGCTTTCGCCAGGGATATCTTTCAGGACGCGCACGAACATATCCCAGATAAAGCTCGCCGGCAGCGGAAACTCGATGTTGGCGGCAATTCCGAAGCGCGAGGCCAGGGTCATCTGCAGCCACTGCGCCATACCGGTACTCTGCACCAGCACCATTTCAGCCTGAAAAGGGTCATCCAGCCGCTGGCGCTCGACGATAAACTCCATCAACGCCTCGAGAACATCCAGCCGGTTTGAGTGGTATACCCTTAACATAATTGCTCCTGACTACTGGCTGACCGGGCAATGCAGCCGGGTCATCTGCGCCCGCTTTGCAACGGGCATACTGATCGTTACCGTGATGCTGACACATCTTTGCGTCGATGTCTGCATACGGCTTACCTGCTCGCCTGCCGGCGGAGGCGGCGCGGAAAGCTGGCTATAGCGCCAGGCGTCGCGCCATAGCTGACGCGTCTGGTTCAGCTGGTGGACTCCTTGCGCCATTCCGCGCTGATAGCTGCCCAGCGCTGCGACCGTCAGCACCATCAGCGCCATCGCCAGTACGGTCTCCGGCAGGCTAAAACCCCGCTGGCGCTTCATGGCATTTGACATAAGCTCACCTCCCTGAGCGGGCAAAAATCGCTCCAGCCATGGGCGGAGAAACGCACCTGCCCGCCGCGCACCTCGCCGGACTGCCAGACCTGCACCTCGCCGCTGGCGCTGCTGAGCAGCAGCGAACCGTCGTCGAAGATGCGCAGACAGGCGCGCCAGCCCTGCTGCGCCTGCTCGCGGCAGGCCAGCGGCGCCTGTGCCGACCAGGCCTGCTGCTTTCCCCACTGTAGCGCCGAATGGGCCACAGCCGTATCGCGGATCGCCTGCGTTTCGCTGGCGGTTTGCGCCAGCAGCGCCCGCTGCTGCAGGTTAAGCCCCTCAAGCAGCAGGCTACCGAGAGTCAGCAACAGGAGCACCATCAGCAGCGACGACATTCCACGCTGGCGGATCACAGGTTATACCCCGTCACCCGCTGCTCCACCTCGGCCGCCAGACCCGCCTGCCGGGCAGAGCGCGCCGCCAGCGTCACGATCAGCTCCGGCGCGAAGCCCTCGGTCAGCAGACGCTGCGCCGCAAAGCGCGTCACCACGATAGCGGCCGGATTGGTGATTTTCTCCCATCCGCTGCCGCGGCAGTCACTGGCTCCGCGCAAAGTCTCCAGCGCGCCGTCGCGCAGGCGAAAGCCGGTGCTCTCCGCCGCTGCCGCAGGAGAGGTTTCCCATGTCCCATTGCTGTTCGCGTCCCAGCGCACAATCAGGCACTCGCCGTCGGCGGCAAGCTCCAGTCCGGCTCCGCCGCACGCTCCCCGGCAGTATCCGGCGCGCTGCAGATGTTTACCCACGGCATGCACCCGCTGCCACAGTTCGTTCTCCAGGGCCAGCTGTTCGCCCTGGCGCAGAATATGGCGCTGCAGGGCGGGTAGAAAGCGGCAGGCGCCAATCAGCAGCAGCGAGCCAATCGCCATGGCGATAAGCGCCTCCGCAAGGGAAAACCCGCGGCGGCTCACTGGCACCCTCCCGCGCTGTCGCTGCGGCATAAACGAATCCGCCCCCAGTGTGAAATCACAATGCTCCAGCTGCCGGCCTCGCTCTGCAGCCGCAGATTCCCCGCCCAGGCGGTGCTGCGCAGGCCGTAGAATCCCAGGCCAGGCGTGACGCCTGCCAGCGAGATCCCCGGCCAGCGCGGGCGCAGCGTTAAGGTCGACGCGGAGGCGCACGCCGGCGCCTCCCCCTGCGCACTCAGGCACCAGCCCTCTTCATCCTGGCCGACGCGAAGCACGCGGTCCCGGTTGTAGGCGTTGGCGTCATCGCGCAGGAAGACCAGGAAATCCCGCACCTGGACGGCGGTTTGCCACAGTCGTTGCTGCTGCTGCCAGCGCTGCCAGCCGTACAGGCCGCCGACGCTGAGGATCATCATTAACGTCAGCGTCACCAGGGTTTCCATCAGGGTATAGCCATGTTCTCTGTTCATGGCGCAGAGTATGCCGCGGCGGTTAGCCCTGGCGCGACGACGGAAAATAGCTTTCCCGGCCAGACACGCAAAAAAGGTTTGTATGATCAACAGCAGAACATTTTTTTGCGAGCCTCTTTCCAACATTCCCGCCCACAACCGCCTGTGGCTAGGGGGCGGGGTGAAGCGTTCCTATCCTAATGGCGACGAGGGCTGCCACTCATTCAGGTGGTGAAAACGGCATAAAAAAACCGGCGTCATCGGACGCCGGTTGGTCATATCTGCAGAGGGGGTTAAATCGCCACTGGCGCTTTGATTCCCGGGTGCGGATCGTAACCTTCAATCTCGAAGTCTTCAAAGCGGTAGTCGAAGATCGACGCGGGCTTGCGTTTGATGACCAGCTTCGGCAGCGGACGCGGTTCGCGGCTCAGCTGCAGATGAGTCTGCTCGAGATGGTTGCTGTACAGATGGGTGTCGCCACCGGTCCAGACGAAATCGCCGACCTGCAGATCGCACTGCTGCGCCACCATATGCACCAGCAGAGCGTAGCTGGCGATGTTGAACGGCAGGCCGAGGAAGACGTCGCAGGAGCGCTGATACAGCTGGCAGGAGAGCTTGCCGTCGGCGACATAGAACTGGAAGAAGGCGTGGCACGGCGCCAGGGCCATCTTATCCAGCTCGCCGACGTTCCACGCCGAAACGATGATCCGGCGGGAGTCCGGGTCGTTTTTCAGCTGGTCCATCACCGTGCTGATCTGGTCGATATGACGACCGTCCGGCGCAGGCCAGGAACGCCACTGTTTGCCGTAAACCGGCCCCAGGTCGCCATTTTCATCTGCCCACTCGTCCCAGATGGTGACGTTGTTATCGTGCAGATAGGCGATGTTGGTGTCACCCTGCAGGAACCACAGCAGTTCATGGATGATGGAGCGTAAATGACAGCGCTTGGTGGTCACCAGCGGGAAGCCTTCCTGCAGGTTAAAACGCATCTGATGGCCGAAAATAGAGATCGTGCCAGTGCCGGTGCGGTCATTTTTTGGCGTGCCCTCGGCGAGCACTTTCTGCATCAAATCAAGATACTGTTTCATGGTTCCTCAAGAATTCAGTTGCTGCGGACGGTGGCGGTAAGCCCAAACCATCATGATGATACCCGCAAGCACCATCGGGATCGAAAGAATCTGCCCCATGCTGATGTACTGCACCCAGCCGCCGGTGAACTGGGCGTCGGGCTGGCGGAAGAATTCCACGATAATGCGGAACAGGCCGTAGCCAATCAGGAACAGGCCGGAAACGGAACCGGTCGGGCGCGGTTTACGGATAAACAGGTTCAGGATCAGGAACAGCACCACGCCTTCCAGCGCCAGCTCGTACAGCTGCGACGCGTGGCGCGGCAGCGCGCCATAGGTATCAAACAGCGATTGCCATTCCGGGTGGGTCGGCAGCAGCGCCAGGTCTTCAGCACGGGAGCCCGGGAAAATCATCGTGTAGTGGAAGCTCGGGTCCACGCGGCCCCACAGCTCGCCGTTGATAAAGTTGCCCAGACGCCCGGCGCCAAGGCCAAACGGGATCAGCGGCGCGATAAAATCGGAGACCTGGAAAAAGGTCCGTTTGGTGCGTCTGGCGAAGATAATCATCACCAGGATCACGCCGATCAGGCCGCCGTGGAACGACATGCCGCCGTCCCAGACGCGGAACAGATACAACGGATCGGCAAGAAAGACCGGCAGGTTGTAGAACAGCACGTAGCCGATACGGCCGCCCAGGAAGACGCCGAGGAAGCCCGCGTAAAGCAGGTTTTCCACTTCATTTTTCGTCCAGCCGCTGCCCGGACGATTCGCCCGACGGGTGGCCAGCCACATCGCAAAGACAAAGCCCACCAGGTACATTAAACCGTACCAGTGGAGGGAGACCGGGCCTAGAGAAAAAATGACCGGATCGAACTCCGGAAAATGCAGGTAGCCACTATTCATCTGTCACCATAAAGACTTGTTATTCCGCCGAAAGTGGACAGCGGTGATGATCCATGCCCGATTAAAACGGGCACGCCGAAGGAGGCGAATCATAGCATAAGCCAGGTGTGCGATCCGCGCCGGCGTGTAAAAGATATGTATACGGATGCTAACAGAATGCCGTTTTCCCGGTGGTATCCTATTTTGCCGGAGGGTGCGAACAGAGGATTCCCGGGTTACGGCTTACGCCTCACCCGGGCTACCGCTACCGCCCGCCGCGGATCAGGCCGCCGAGACCGCGCCGCTCCATAAAGGCCGCCACCTGATGGCGCACCTCGGCGGTCATCTGGGCTTCGAGGCTGCGACGCGACAGCTCCTGCGCCTCTTCGATATCGATGCGGCGCAGCAGATATTTCACCCTCGCCACCGAGCGGCCGTTCATCGACAGATGGCGATAACCGAGACCGATGAGGATCGTCACGCACATCGGGTCGCCTGCCATCTCGCCGCACAGTCGCAGATCGATGCCAAAGCGCTCCGCGTCATGGGCGATCATCGCCAGTGCCCGCAATACCGCAGGATGCAGGCTGTCATACATGCTGGCGACCCGGGTATTGTTACGGTCGACGGCCAGCAGGTACTGGGTCAGGTCGTTCGTGCCTACCGAGATAAAATCGATCCGGCTGGCCAGCTGCGGCAGCATAAAGACCATTGACGGCACCTCCAGCATCACCCCCAGACGCGGACGCGGGATGGCGTAGCCGATCATCTCTTCCACTTCCCGGCTGGCGCGGTCGATCAGCCGACGGGCCTCATCGACCTCTTCCAGACTGGTCACCATCGGCAGCAAAATGCTGAGGTTGCCGGTGGCGGCGTTGGCGCGCAGCATCGCTCGCACCTGGATCAAAAAGATCTCCGGCTGATCGAGGGTGATGCGGATCCCGCGCCAGCCAAGGCACGGGTTCTCTTCACTGATCGGCATGTACGGCAGCTGTTTATCCGCGCCGATGTCCAGAGTACGCAGGGTCACCGGTTTGCTGTTAAACATCTGCAGCATGCCCTGATACTGGGCGACCTGCTCCTCTTCTGAGGGGAAGCCGCTCTGCAGCATAAAAGGAATTTCGGTACGGTACAGACCAATACCGTCAACAAAGCTGCCGAGCTTCTCTTCGTGCTCCGGGCTTAAGCCGGCGTTGAGCATGACTTTCACCCGTTCGCCGCTTTTCAGCTCCGATGCGCGCTGGAGATCGTCCTCCGCCAGGCGGCTGAGCTCGTTCTCTTCGCTGATAAGCCGCTGATATTCCTGCAACAGAACAGGTTCAGGATCCACCAGCAGCTCACCGCGATAGCCATCGACAATCAGCGTATGGCCATGCAGCAGAGAGGGCTGAATATCGGCGCCCATCACCGTTGGGATGCCAAGGGCCCGCACCATAATGGCGGCATGGGAGTTGGCAGCGCCATCGCGCACCACCACGCCGGCCAGACGATCCTGCGGCACCTCGGCGAGGGTGGTGGCCGACAGCTCGTCCGCCACGAGGATAATGCGCGCCGGCCAGGTGTTAGGTCCCTGAATACTGTCGTCGAGATGGAACAGCAGACGCTGACCCAGCGTGCGCAGGTCGCCGGCCCGCTCTTTTAGATAGCCGTCGCTCAGCGCGGCAAACTGTTCGGCGAACTTCTCGATGATCTTTTTGACCGCCCACTCGGCGACGGCGCCTTTGTCGACTTCGGCAAAGAGCTCGCGACGCAGGCGGGCGTCGGAGAGCAGGTGCGAGTAGAGATCGAAGATCGCCGCCGTCTCTTTTTGCGCGCCGGCGGCGTAGCGTTTGCTGTAGCGACGAAACTCGTTGGCCGCTTCTTCCAGCGCGCCGGTCAGGCGTTCACGTTCCGAGGCGGTGTCCAGCGTCGAGGCTTCATACACCTGCTCCATCAGCGGCAGGCTGACGTCCATCCAGCCCTCGGCGATCGCCACCCCGGAAGAGGCCGGCAGAGCGCGAATGCGCGTCTGACGATACTGACCGAACAGGGCGTTCAGCTGGGACTGGGAGAGGATCGCCGCCATCTGGGTGGCGAGAGTGACGAGGAAAGACTCTTCGCTTTCATCAAACTGGCGCAGCTCACGCTGCTGGACCACCAGCACGCCCAACAGCTGGCGGCGCTGGATGATCGGCACGCCAAGGAAGGCGCGGAAGCGGTCCTCTTTGACGGCGGGAATATACTTGAAGCTGGGGTGTTTTTGCGCATCGGCGAGGTTGATGGGCTCCGCCAGGCGGCCAACCAGCCCCACCAGGCCTTCATCGAACGCCAGCGCAACGGTGCGCCCGCGAGGTTTTTTTAACCCGCGGGTAGCCATCAGGTAATAGCAGCGTCGATCATTGTCAGCCAGGTAAACCGAGCAGACTTCCGTCTCCATCGCCTGGCAGACATCCGTCACCAGAATATCCAGCGCCTCGTTTAAACGCGGCGCACTCGCGACCTTCTCGACTATTTCTCGCAACCGAGTGAGCATAATGTGCGTGGCTTAACCTCTTTTACGTCGATAAGCAGGCGCGCTTTGCGGCTTAGGTGCGCTCTCCGCCAGCGACATAGTGACGCTGGCGAACTCTTTCATCACCCGGCGGTAGACGTCGCGTTTGAACGACACCACCTGACGCACCGGGTACCAGTAACTCACCCAGCGCCAGCCATCAAATTCAGGTGTGCTGCTGGTTTGCATATTGATGTCCGCGTCGTTACCGATCAACTGCAAAAGAAACCACTTTTGTTTCTGGCCGATACAAACCGGCTTTGTGTCCCAACGCACCAAACGTTTAGGCAACTTGTAACGCAGCCAGTTACGGGTTGAGGCAAGGATCCGCACATCTTTACGGCTTAACCCGACCTCTTCAAACAATTCCCGATACATCGCCTGCTCTGCGGATTCTCCTGGATTTATGCCCCCTTGCGGGAACTGCCACGAGTGCTGACCATAGCGTCGGGCCCACATGACCTGGCCCTGACGATTACAGATTACAATACCGACATTTGGGCGGTAGCCATCGTCATCAATCACCGGACTACCTCAAGATAAGCTTCAATGTGAATGATTGTTTCACACTCGTCGGAAACGGTAAACCACTCTGTTCGCACACTGAGAACGGATAACATTTGAATAACTCACAGTAATTGCCAGAGTTATAAACAGCGAAAGCGCCCGACGTCCGATTTTATTCACTTTTTCTGTGGATAGAGTTGTGAAGAAGTACGGAATTAACCCGGGAAAACCCGGAGTAATCTGAACATCGCACTGCTAGCACCTTATAATAATGATAGCATATTCATTAAGTTAGAATATATTCCTTTCACTTATTACAGCATAACGTGACGATCATCACACATGCGATCCGCCGACTGATGAAAGATCGAGCAATGTCGATTTTATCCACAGATTACGCGCAGGTCGCGGGCATATTTTCTCTAAAAATTCGATTTTCGTCGCACGTCAAGGCTGTAAATCGAACCAGTAGTGGGGCTTTTCCCCAGTTATCCCACTTTTCTGTGGATAACATGGTGTAAGATCCTGTTTATTGTCAGTGACCAGTTCTGGAAAACCTGTTTTCATGGTTTTCACCTGCCGCGTAATGACCTTAAAAAATCATATAAATCATGGGATTGGTATAGTTACTCAGAAAACGATAAACTCTATCCACAACGCGCAAAATTAGCGCTCATTTTTTAACCAAAGGTGTCGCCCTATGCCCGCTATCGCTCCGCTCTCCTCTCCGCCGCAAAGTCAGGAACAGCTGTTGGCCCAGGCCCGCCAGCTGGCCGGCTATACGCTGGGTGAGCTGGCGGCGCTGGCCGGGATCCCCATTCCCCGCGATCTGAAACGTGATAAAGGCTGGACGGGCATCCTGCTGGAGCTGTGGCTGGGGGCCAGCGCGGGCAGTAAACCCGAGCAGGATTTCGCCGCGCTGGGGGTGGAGCTCAAAACGATCCCTATCGACAGCCGGGGCCGTCCGCTGGAGACCACTTTTGTCTGCGTCGCCCCGTTAACTGGCAATAGCGGCGTCACCTGGGAGAGCAGCCATGTGCGGCATAAGCTGCAGCGAGTCCTGTGGATCCCTGTGGAGGGAGAGCGCACCATTCCTCTGGCGGCGCGGCGCGTCGGCGCACCGCTGCTGTGGAGTCCGGACGAAGAAGAGGAGCGCCAGCTGCGCATGGACTGGGAAGAGCTGATGGATCTTATTGTCCTCGGTGAGGTGGAGCGCATTACCGCCCGCCACGGCGAGGTGCTACAGCTAAGACCGAAAGCGGCCAACAGCAAGGCGTTGACCGAAGCCATCGGCGCCCGCGGGGAGACGATCCTCACGCTGCCGCGCGGCTTCTACCTGAAAAAGAATTTTACCGCCGCCCTGCTCGCCCGCCATTTTTTGTTACAACACGATTAATTTTTTGTTCTGCGTTGGGGCTTGCATATAATTGCTGCTTTCTATTTTGCAGGACTTTGAACAATGTTATTTGCATGGATAACCGATCCTAACGCCTGGCTGGCGCTGGGCACCTTGACGCTGCTGGAGATCGTGCTCGGGATCGATAATATTATTTTTCTCTCTCTGGTTGTGGCCAAGCTCCCCACCGCCCAGCGCGCCCACGCGCGACGGATCGGTTTAATGGGGGCGATGGTCATGCGCTTGGCGCTGCTGGCCTCTATCGCCTGGGTCGTTAAGCTGACCAACCCGCTCTTTACCGTCCTCGGTCAGGAGATTTCGTTTCGCGATCTGATCTTGCTGTTTGGCGGACTGTTCCTTATCTGGAAAGCCAGTAAAGAGATCCATGAATCTATCGAAGGCGAAGAGGAGGGGCTTAAAACTAACGTTCACTCCTTCCTCGGCGCCATCGTGCAGATCATGCTGCTGGACATCATCTTTAGCCTCGACTCGGTGATCACCGCCGTCGGCCTGTCGGATCATCTGTTTATTATGATGGCGGCGGTTGTGATTGCGGTGGGGGTCATGATGTTCGCCGCGCGACCGATCGGCGATTTTGTTGACCGTCATCCGTCGGTAAAAATGCTGGCGCTGTCGTTTCTGATCCTCGTCGGCTTTACCCTGATGCTGGAAAGTTTCGACGTCCATGTGCCGAAGGGATACATCTACTTCGCGATGTTCTTCTCTATTGCGGTGGAGAGCCTTAACCTGCTGCGCAATAAGAAAAACCCGCTGTAAACCACAAAATTGCAGCCTGGTCACAGGCTGCAACCCTTTTTCAGACTTTACTGCTTTTTATGTCTCACAAATCAGGCTATTAATAGACAGGTATGGGGTGCAGCTACTCAAGAGGTGATGACGATGAAAAAATGGGCAGTATTGATTTCCGCCGTAGGACTGGCGTTCTCGGTTTCCGGTTGCAGCAGCGATTACGTCATGGCGACCAAAGATGGGCGAATGATCCTGACCGACGGTAAACCCACCGTGGATGACGATACCGGTCTTATCAGCTACGAAGATCAGCAGGGTAATAAAATGCAGATCAATCGTGACGACGTTTCACAAATCATTAAGCGTTAATTTTTCCCCGTCGGCCCCAGCCTCTTTTGACGCTGCGCTTACCGACAACCAGTCTTCTGAGAAGAGTCGGGACACACCAGGACACCGCGGGTTTCACCCACCGCTCCTCCTCGTCACCCGGCTTTTTTGATTTTTTTACTTCCTCTTTTTCTCACCCTCTGCCATGTTGATACTCCTTTGTCGGGGAATGCCTGACCTTATAAATAAAAAGGAAGCTGGCTATGCAGTATCACCGTATCCCACACAGTTCACTTGAAATCAGCACCCTCGGGCTGGGAACCATGACCTTTGGCGAGCAGAACAGCGAGGCCGATGCCCATCAGCAGCTCGACTATGCGGTCGCCAACGGCATCAACCTGATCGATGTCGCTGAAATGTACCCTGTCCCTCCGCGCCCGGAAACTCAGGGGCTGACCGAAACCTACGTCGGCAACTGGCTGGCGAAACGCGGCAATCGCGAAAAGCTGGTGCTCGCCTCGAAGGTCAGCGGGCCCGCGCGTAATAACGACAGCAGTATTCGACCAAACCACGTCCTGGACCGGAAAAATATCCGCGAGGCGCTGCACGCCAGTCTGAAGCGTCTGCAGACCGATTATCTCGACCTGTATCAGGTACACTGGCCGCAGCGCCCCACCAACTGCTTTGGCAAGCTGGGCTACACCTGGGCCGACGCCGCCCCCGCGGTGACCCTGCTGGATACCCTCGAGGCGCTGACCGAGTTCCAGCGCGCCGGCAAGATCCGCTACATCGGCGTGTCGAACGAAACCGCCTTCGGCGTGATGCGTTATCTGCACCTGGCGGATAAGCACGACCTGCCGCGGATCGTGACCATTCAGAACCCCTACAGCCTGCTGAACCGCAGCTTTGAAGTCGGCCTGGCGGAAGTGAGCCAGTTCGAAGGCGTGGAGCTGCTGGCCTACTCCTGCCTGGCTTTCGGCACCCTGACCGGGAAGTACCTCAACGGCGCGAAGCCGGCGGGGGCGCGCAATACGCTGTTCAGCCGCTTTACGCGCTACAGCAGCGAGCAGTCGCAGAAAGCGGTGGCGGCGTACGTGGATATCGCCAAACGCCACGGCCTCGATCCGGCGCAAATGGCGCTGGCCTTTGTGCGTCGGCAGCCGTTTGTCGCCAGCACCCTGCTGGGGGCGACGACCATGGCGCAGCTGCAGGCCAACGTGGAAAGTTTACAGCTTGAGCTGAGCGAAGAGGTATTAGCGGAGATTGAAGCGGTGCATCAGGTTTATACCTACCCGGCACCGTAGCACGACCTGTCGACGCCGGCTTCTGGCGTCGCGTTGTTGCCCGGTGGCGGCTACGCCTTACCGGGCCTACGCTACCCCGGTCGGGTAGCCACCTCAGCAGCCGCGGTAGCCCGGGTCAGGCGCAAGCCGCAACCCGGGATTTCCCTCTGCCCGCGCGCCTGGCAGGGGTTACGATTTCGAGTCAACCGCGACGAGAAGTTATTTACGCCGCCCCCAGACCCACAGCGCGGCGATGGCCACGGCAAACACCGCGCCAAAACCTATCCCCACGGCGACCGGCGGAACGCCCACGCTCACCGCCAGGGAATAGAGCCCCAGCATCAGCAGCATCGCCACGTTTTCGCCCAGGTTCTGTACCGCAATCGCGTTACCCGCCCCGACCGAGTGTTTCCCGCGCTCCTGCAGCAGCGCATTCAGCGGCACGATAAAGAAGCCGCCGAACACCCCGAGCAGCAGTAGCAGTCCGAACGCCGGCAGCAGCGACTGCTGCACCGCAAACGCCATTACCGCAATACCGATCAATATCCCGGCCGGCATACAGCGCGACACCGTCTCCAGAGTCACCAGCTTCGCCGCCGCCCCGGCCCCCAGCACAATCCCCACCGCCACCATCGCATTAAGATAGGTGGGCATGGCGTTGCTGGTAATGCCCAGCGCTACCGGCACCCAGATCACCAGCAGGAAGCGCAGGGTCACGCCAGCGCCCCAGAACAGGCTGGTGCCCATCAGCGAAAAGCGGGTTTCGCCGTTGCGCCACAGCGTGCGGCAGGCGCTGAAGAAGCTGTGCGTCATCGGCTTAAAACGCCATGACTGCCCCGGACGCGCCGCCGGCAGCCTGGGTATCCACAGGTTAGCCACCACCGCCCCGCCGTAGACCAGCGCGCAGACGCTCAGCGCCGCCAGCACGTGCCAGTCGGCGAGGATCCCGCCGGCCATGGAGCCCAGCAGGATCGCCGCGATGGTCGAGGACTCCATCAGTCCGTTAGCCTTCACTAACTTATCGCCGGTGGTCAGTTCGCCGAGAATGCCATACTTGGCCGGCGAATAGGCGGCGGCGCCAATCCCCACCAGCGTATAGCCGATAAACGGATTAACGCCGAAGCAGATACAGCCGGCGCCGAGCAGCTTCAGGCCGTTGGCCACCATCATCACCCGGCCTTTGGCAAAGCTGTCGGCGAACTGGCCGACAAAGGGAGCAAACAGGATGTAAGCGCCCACAAACAACATCTGCAGGACCGGCTGGCTCCACTCCGGATAATAAAGCTGCTTCATCAGCGCCAGGGTGGCGAAGAGAAGCGCATTGTCGCCGAAGGCCGACAGGAACTGGGCGCAGATCACCGCCATCATCCCTTTCGAATACAGCGAAGGGTTAGTATGCACTGACTCACTCATGGGTTGTTTCCGCCTCGTCGACCATGTTTTTCAGGGTGACATAGTCTGGCTTGCCGCTGCCGAGCACCGGCAGCTGTTTCAGCCAGCGTATATCGCGCGGCACCGCCAGCTCCGGTACGCCGTGCTGACGAGCGTAGCGCAGCAGGGCTTCGCGAGTCAGTTCATTATCGGTGGTAAACAGCACCAGCGCCTCGCCTTTGCTGGCGTCCTGTTTAATCGCCGTGGCGTGCATTTTGTCCGGCGATGCGCCGAGGGCCACCTGCTCCACCATCTCAAGAGAGATCATTTCGCCAGCGATTTTGGCGAAGCGCTTCGCGCGGCCCTGGATGCGGACATAGCCCTGCTCGTCGAAGGTGACGATATCGCCGGTGTCATACCAACCCGCTTCCTTTTCGCCGTGCTGATTTTCCGCCGTCGGCGCTTCCAGCACCCCGGGATTTTCCACCCGCAGGTAGCCTTTCATAATGTTCGGCCCTTTCAGCTGCAGCCGCCCCCCTTGCTCAATGCCAGGCATCGCCAGCAGGCGGGCGTCCATCCCCGGCAGGATACGCCCCACGGTGCCGACCTTCGCCGCCATCGGCACGTTGATCGAGACCACCGGGGCGCACTCGGTCACGCCATAGCCTTCGAGAATGCGCAGGCCGAATTTATCCTGCCACAGCTGTTTGGTGCTCTCCTGCAGCTTCTCCGCCCCGGCGACCACATAGCGCAGTCGATAGAAATCATAGGGGTTAGCGAAGCGGGCATAGTTGGCGAGGAAGGTCGAGGTGCCGAACAGCACTGTGCAGTTGCGATCGTAGACCAGCTCCGGCACCACGCGATAGTGCAGCGGGCTGGGATAGAGAAACACCTCCGCGCCGGTAAGCAACGGCGTCAGCAGACCGACGGTGAGGCCAAAGGAGTGGAACAGCGGCAGCGCCGACATAAAGCGGTCATTAGCGGTAAAGTCGGCAATGGTTTTGATCTGCTCGACGTTGGCCAGCAGACTTTTATGGCTGTGCACCACCCCTTTCGGATTGCCCTCCGAGCCGGAGGTGAAGAGGATCATCGCCGCGTCTTCCGGCTGCTGCTTAACCTGCGCCAGACGCGGCGCCAGCAGATGGCCGAAAATCCACAGTTTGTCCGCAGGGGTGATATCGCCTTTGAGATCTTCCAGGAACACCCAGCGCACCTGAGTCAGTTGCTCCGGCAGGTGCCAGAGCTTGCCTTTATCAAGGAAGGTGCGCGAGGTAAAAATGGTGTTGAGTTCCGCGGCGGCGATGGCGCTGCTGAGCCCTTTCACCCCGGCGGTATAGTTCATCATCGCCGGAATGCGCCCGCGGGCGATCGCGCCGAAAATCACCGCCGCGCTGATGCCGGCGTTGGGCAGCATCAGACCGATCTTCTCGCCCTGCTGGCTGTATTTTTCCAGAATGCGGGCGACAAACAGGGTTTTGGTCAGCAGCTTGCGATAGGTATCCGGCTGGAAGTTGATATCCTCCACGCAGGGTTTGCGCGCGCCGAAGCGGTCCTGCGCCGCCAGCAGCGACTCATACAGGGTTTCCCGCGGACGCACCGCCATCCGGGCTTCCATCATGATCTGATGCAGCATTTCTCCGGCGATTTTGCGCCGGTCGCGGGCGCGCGGCGCCTCAGGCATCGGCAGATGGGTGGGCGGCAGCAGATGCAGCTGAATACGCGGGAACAGGCGACGTTTCACCAGCCCCTTCAGCCGGCTGAAGGGCGTCAGCTCAGCGCCTTCAATGCGCAGCGGCACGATGGTCGCCTGCGATTTGGCGGCGACAAAGGCGGCGCCGTCATAAATTTTCATCAGCGAGCCGCTGACCGAAATTCGCCCTTCCGGGAAGATGACCACCGGCCGCCCCTGTTCAATCAGGCGCACCAGATGTTTGATCGACATCGGTTTGGTCGGGTCCAGCGGCACAAAATCGATAATCGGCGTCAGCGCGCGCATAAACCAGCGCTGGCTGATTGAGGTATAGACGGCAAAAACCGGTCGGACCGGCAAAAACAGCGCCAGCAGAATGCCGTCGAGGAACGAGACGTGGTTCGGGGTAATTAAGACTTTTTGCTGGTGCAAAGCCTGCGTGTCGCCGGTCAGTCTGACCCGGTATAACCCCTTGAACAGCAGTCTGAAAAATCCCAAAAGCATAACAACTCCATGTGACCGGTGATGAGTCAAAGCAGGTTACACGAGAAGGCGTGGGAAAGCAGTGCAGCGGGGGGATTTTCAGAATAAAAAAAACCTGCGCATCCGCGCAGGCTGGTGTAAGACGTCCAGTACGAAGAGCGTACCTGAGAAACTCACCTATCAATACCTCTGGGATCTCGATTGTCGCGTTTTTCGCCCGGTTCGGGCCAGCGGGAAAACGCAAGGGAGTGAGCCTAAGTGCAACCAGTTATTACGATTTTCGCTATCTGTAACAACGCCGGCGACGGGCAAAAAAAAACCTGCGCATCTGCGCAGGCTGGTGTAAGTAAAGTGGTCAACATGACGTTGACTCCACCTATCAATACCTCTGGGATAGCCAGAATATCAACCTGCTCGGCGGACAAACCAGCGAACATTCGCAACAGCGCATCGCAAAGTGTAAGCAAAGGTTTGTATTTCCCCGAGCCGGTTTCAATTACTGATTGCGTCAATGTAAACAGGTCACCGATAAGCCCGCTCTGAATCACATTTGCGCCATTCCTTCGCCGCCGCGCCTTGAATCTGCCGCTCTTTCCCGTAACATAGCAGTATGTAAACGCTTACCCTATAAAAGGCATGGTATGGCGACAATTAAGGATGTAGCCCGACTCGCAGGAGTCTCCGTCGCTACCGTCTCCCGCGTCATCAACAACTCTCCCAAAGCCAGCGAAGCCTCGCGTCAGTCCGTGGGCGCGGCGATGGAAACCCTCAACTATCACCCCAACGCGAACGCCCGGGCGCTGGCCCAGCAGTCCACGGAAACTGTCGGCCTGGTGGTGGGCGATGTCTCCGACCCCTTCTTCGGCGCGATGGTCAAAGCCGTCGAACAGGTGGCCTATCGCACCGGCAACTTTTTGCTGATTGGCAATGGCTACCACAACGTGCAGAAGGAGCGCCAGGCGATAGAGCAGCTGATCCGTCACCGCTGCGCGGCGCTGGTGGTGCATGCCAAAATGATCCCCGATGAGGAACTCGCCGGGCTGATGAAGCAGATCCCCGGCATGGTGCTGATCAACCGCATCCTGCCCGGATATGAAACGCGCTGCGTAGCGCTGGACGATCGCTACGGCGCCTGGCTGGCGACCCGCCATCTGATCCAGCAGGGGCACACGCGTATCGGCTACCTGTGCTCAAACCACGATATCTCTGATGCGGAAGATCGCCTGCAGGGGTACTACGCGGCGCTGGAGGAGAGCGGCCTGCCGTGCAACGACCGGCTGGTCACGTTCGCCGAGCCGGATGAAAGCGGCGGCGAACAGGCGATGACCGAACTGCTTGGCCGCGGCCGCCACTTTAGCGCCGTCGCCTGCTATAACGACTCGATGGCCGCCGGCGCGATGGGGGTGCTGAACGACAACGGCATCGACGTCCCGCGGGAAATTTCGCTGATCGGCTTCGACGATGTCCTGATTTCGCGCTATGTTCGCCCGCGGCTGACCACCGTCCGCTACCCGATCGTCACGATGGCGACCCAGGCGGCCGAGCTGGCCTTAGCCCTGGCGGAGCAGCGCCCGGCGCCGGAGATCACCCACCTGTTCAGCCCGACGCTGGTGCGCCGTCATTCGGTGGTGGCCCCGCAGGAAGGCGATAAGTCGTAGCGATAGAGATGCACGGCGGTGGCCGGGTAATCCAGCCCCTCGCCGATGTAGCGCCAGCCGAAGCGTTCATAAAAATCGCGGCAGGCGGAGTAGAGATAAAGCTCCCGATAGCCCGCGCGGCGGGCATAATCGATCACATGCCGCTGCAGTTGTCCGGCCAGCCCCTGACCGCGAGCGGCGGGCGCGACGTACAGCGCCGCCAGCCAGGGAAACAGATCCTGGCGGCTGATCAAATCGCAGCGCCAGAGGCCAATCGTTCCCAGCAGTTGCTCCCCTTCCACGGCAATAAAGGTCAGCGGCAGCGCCTCCGCCGTCTGGCTATGCTGCACAATGCTGGCGAAAAACTCCCGCGGCAGCGCCTCGCCGCCAAAGGCCTGCCACAGCCAGTCGGTCACCTCCCGGGCGAACTGCGGCGCGGCGTACAGCGGCAGGATCGTCATACCAGCTTCCCCTGAAAAATCGGCACCGAGTCGAACAGATAGCCGTCAAAGTCCGGGGCGTCTTCATCGGACAGCTCCAGCAGACTGTTTTTAACGTTTTCCAGATGCTGCCACATCGCCTGCCAGGCGCCCATCACATCGCGACGCCGCAGCGCGGCAAGCAGGGTCTGCCGGTCGCCGAGCCACTTCAGCCGCCAGGCGCGGCTGGCAATATGCACATTAAACTGCTGCCACAGCGGGCTGCTGTCCATCTGCAGCCAGATCCGCTCCACCGTCGCTAACAGCATCTGGTTCTGCGTCGCCCCGGCCAGCACCAGATGGAACAGACGAGCGTTATCCTGGGCGGTGTCGTTGAGGGCGATTGCCCGCTGCTCCTGCTCGATAATCCGCTTCAGATTATCGATATCGGCGCGGGTGGCCATTTTCGCGGCAAAGGCGGCGATATTGCTCTCCAGCAGCTGGCGCGCCTGGAGAATTTCAAACGGACCAACGTCGCTGCTGAGCAGCTGCTCTTCTTCGCTGTCGTTTTCGTGCGGGATACGCATGACGTACACCCCGGATCCCTGACGGATATCCACCGTCCCCTGCAGCTCCAGCATCAGCAGCGCTTCGCGCACGATGGTCCGGCTGACGCCATAGGTTTCGGCAATATGGCGTTCCGGCGGCAAGCGCGACCCGACCGGGTAGCGCCCCTGCGCGATCTGGGCGCGCAGGTCATCACCAATCTCCTGATAGGGCTTCTTTTCCGGCGGAATTATCGCTTTTTCCACAAAATCACCTGTACGTTACATGCCTGCGAGTCAAACACGGCGCTATCTTAGCAAATATTGCCCCCGGCTAGCGGTATTCATCATCGATATCCAGAACCAGTTCACGCCGTTCGCCGAGCTGACGAAACCAGTGCGCCGAGGCTTTGGGTCGCCGGGCGCGATGGTTTTGCAGATCGATTTCGATAAGCCCGTAGCGGTTTTTAAAGGCGTTCATCGGCGACACGTTGTCGGTAAACGCCCACAGCATATAGCCCTGGCAGTTGGCCCCTGCCTCGCGGGCGCGCAGGGTGTGCCACAGATGTTCGCTGATAAAACGAATGCGGTAGCTGTCGTCAATGGCGCCTTCGCGGTTACGGAACTGGCCTTCGTTTTCCACCCCCATCCCGCTCTCCGCCACGAACCAGGGAATGTTGCGATAGTCATTTTTTATCCGCATCGCCATATCAAAGATGATTTGCGGGTAGATTTCCCAGCCGCGGGAGGCATTCATCCGCCGGCCGGGCAGCTCAAACGGCTCATAATACCAGGCCGGATGGAACGGGGTATGCGGATGCCAGGCCCGCGACGGGGCTTTGACCCGGTGCGGATAGTAAAGGTTAATCCCCAGCTCATCGACGGTGTGCTCGCGGATAATCGCCAGATCCTCCGCGCTGGCCTCCCACGTCACCTGATGCTGCTCAAGCAGCGCGAGAAGCGCCGGCGGCCAGACCCCGTGCACCAGCGGGTCGAGAAACATACGGTTGTAGAACAGATCGTAGATCTCCGCCGCGCGCAGGTCATGCGGGGCGCGGGAGCGCGGGTAGGTCACCTCCGGATTGAGGATGCAGCCGACGGTCCCGGGATAGCCTAGCTCGCGAAATCGCTTCACGACGCAAGCGGTCGCCAGCACCTTATGGTAGTTCCACTGCATCCAGGTGCTGGTGTTCTGCTCATAGGGCCAGCGCAGGGCATCAAGATAGACCCGGGTCTGCACCACGATCGGCTCATTAAAGGTAAACCAGCGGGTCACCTTCGGGTGGTAGCGGGCAAAAACCTGCTCCGCGTAGCGCACAAACAGCTCGACCACCGTTTTCGACCCCCAGCCGCCATACTTTTCCAGCAGATAGCCCGGTAGTTCGTAATGCTCAAGGCAGATCATCGGCGTGATGCCGTTGGCCAGCAGCGCATCGAACAGCTGGTCGTAATAGGCCGCATACTCCTCATCCACCGTGACGTTTTCATAGTCGGTCAGAAAGCGCGACCAGTTGATCGAAGTGCGGTAGTGGGTCAGCCCGGCCAGCTTCATCAGCTGCACATCTTCCTGAAAGCGGTTGATAAAATCGGTAGCCACCGCCGGGCCATAGCCGTTATGCCAGACGTGACGGTCGTTTTTGTACCAGAGATCGGGCCAGGAGTCCTGCCCCGGTTTTTTCCCGCTCCAGCCCTCGGTCTGCCAGGCGGAAGCCGCCGCGCCAAGGATAAAATCATCGGGAATAGTCATCCGTACGGTAGTCATAGGCTCCTCAGACAGGGTTGGCGGTCTGTTGATTGTCTGCCTGACGCTGCGCGGCATCGGCACGGCGGGAGGCGATTTTGACGAAAGGCAGATAGATAAGCACCGCGGCCACGATGCAGATCAGCTGGGTGACCACCGCCCCCATCGAGCCGGCGGTGGAGAGCCAGGCGTTGATCAGCGGCGGCGTGGTCCAGGGCACCATCACCACCGCCTTGCCGGCGAAGCCGGTCAGGGTGGCGAAATAGCCGATGCTGCCGGTCACCAGCGGGGTGATGATAAACGGGATGGCGAGGATCGGGTTGAGCATGATCGGCATCCCGAAGATCACCGGCTCGTTAATATTGAACAGCCCCGGGCCTATCGACAGCTTGGCGATCTCTTTCATCTCTTTGCGCCTGGTGGCGATCATCACCGCAATCAGCAGGCCGATGGTCAGCCCCGAGCCGCCGATGCTCATGTAAACATCCCAGAAGGGCATGGTGATGATGTTCGGTACCTCTTTCCCCTGCTCAAAGGCGCTCATATTGACGGTGATCGCCCCCAGCAGCAGCGGCTCGCGGATCGGCTTGATCATCTGGTTGCCGTGAATACCGATCACCCAGAACAGCTGGGCGACGAACATCAGCAGCAGGATCCCCGGCAGGCTCTGCACCACCCGCTCCAGCGGCTGCTGCACCACCTGGTAGACCGCATCGTAGAGATACATTCCCGTCAGCTGGTGGAAGAGAAAACCAAAGGTGGCGATCGCGGTGGTGGTGATGATCGCCGGGATCAGCGCCGAAAAAGAGGCGGAAACGTTCGGCGGCACGGTATCCGGCATCTTGATCTTCAGTCCCTTGCGCCCCTCCAGCCAGCAGTAAATCTCGACCGACAGAATGGCGATGAACATCCCGAGGAACAGGCTGCGGGTGTCGGAGAACTGACGCAGCAGGACATCTTTCACCACGTGCATCTGGCCATCGACCATCATCTCCACCGTGGTCGGCGTGACGCAGATAAAACAGATCACCGCCAGCAGGCCGGGAAACAGGCTTTTGATGCCGTTGATCCGCCCCAGCTCAATGCCGATCAGAAACACGGCGCCGATATTGAGGAAGTTGAGCGTGGCGTAGTTCAGCGCGCTGGTGATCGGCTTCAGCGCGGCGAGAAAGGAGAGCGAGGAAAAGCTGGCGAGCCCATTCTTTGGATCCAGCACCATATTCGAGATCAGTACCGAAAAGGCCCCGACGATGATCACCGGCATCAGGGTAATAAACGCCGATTTGATCGCCATAATGTAGCGATAGCTGTTGAATGTCGTCGCGAAACGCCCCAGCGCGTCGATCAGTTTGTCCTGTAATGCCATAAAAGAGTACCTCAGAGTAAAGGGCTTATTGCGGCCAGGTGGACAGCCAGAGACTTTTGGCATACCAAAACATAGTTGCCAGGCAAAAACTGTTCTGTGACAGCGCTCGCAACCCGCTGCGTGGTATCCCAAATATCGATAACAAAAGCTATTGGCATACCAGATAGCGCCGGTTGGTCAGTTCCTGCTAAAAGCGTGATCGCGATGGTTTTTCCGCCCCGCCCCGTCGATATGTCCCTTTTCGGTCTGTGATAAACTGCGCCTTACCACGTGAAATCAGGAATCGATGAATGGCTACAATGCTGGATGTCTCAATTCGCGCAGGCGTCTCGAAAGCGACGGTTTCCCGCGTGTTGAACGGCACAGGTCAGGTGAAAGAGAGCACCCGCCAACAGGTATTTAAAGCGATGGAAGAGCTGGGCTATCGGCCGAATTTCCTTGCCCGCTCGCTGGCCAATCAGACCAGCAACAGTATTGGGCTGGTCGTCTCCACCTTTGACGGCTTCTACTTTGGCCGTCTGCTGCAGCAGGCGTCACGCCAGACCGAAGCCTGGGGAAAACAGCTTATCGTCACCGACGGCCATGATACGCCGGAGCGCGAAGAGGAAGCGGTGCAGATGCTCGCCGACCGGCAGTGCGATGCGATCATCCTCTATACCCGGCATATGAGCGAGAAGGCGATCATGTCGCTGATTAACTCGATCGCCATGCCGCTGGTGGTGATTAACCGTGATGTGGCGCAGGCCCGCGAACGCTGCGTGTTCTTCGAACAGCAGGAAGCCGCCTTCCAGGCCGTGGAGTATCTGATTACCCAGGGCCACCGCGATATTGCCTGCATCACCGTCCCGATGCACACCCCCACCGGCCAGGCGCGCCTGCAGGGCTATCGCAACGCGCTGATAAAACATGGTATTGAGTGGGATCCGAGCCGGGTGAAATACGGGGACTCGACGATGACCCGCGGCTACGAGCTGTGCCGGGAACTGCTGGACGAGAAAGCCCGCTTCAGCGCGCTGTTTTCCTGTAACGATGATATGGCGCTGGGAGCGTCTAAGGCGCTGCATCAGGCGGGGCTGCGTATTCCGCAGGATGTGTCGCTGTTTGGCTTCGACGATGCGCCAAGCGCGAAATGGCTGGAGCCGGGGCTGTCGACGGTCTATCTGCCGATCGACAACATGATCACCACGGCTATCGATCAGGCGATCAAGCTTGCTAACCAGCAGCCGATCGAAACGATCCCGCCGTTCACCGGCACGCTGGTGTTGCGTGAGTCGGTGACGACGGGACCTTTTTTTAAATAAGCTCCAAGGCCAGCAGCTCCTGGATGGTCTGGCGACGGCGGATCAGCCGCGCCTTGCCGCCATCAAACAGCACCTCCGGCAGCAGCGGACGGCTGTTATAGTTGGATGACATCGAGGCCCCGTAGGCGCCAGTGTCATGGAGCACCAGATAATCCCCTGGGGCCACCGCCGGCAGCAGACGGGTCTCGACTTTCCCCCCTTCCTGCTGGGTAAAGACGTCCCCGGACTCGCACAGCGGCCCGGCCACCACGGTCTCCACCTGCGGCGCGGCGCTGAGATCGCGGCCATCCGCCGCCAGAGCGGTGATATGATGATAGCTGCCGTACATTGCCGGGCGCATCAGGTCGTTAAAGCCAGCGTCAATCAGCACGAAGTGGCGGCTGCCCATCTCTTTCACGCTGCGCACCTGCGACACCAGCACGCCGGACTCGGCCACCAGGAAGCGTCCGGGTTCAATCTCCAGTTTCACCGGGTGACCCAGATGGGTGGCGATCTGCTCCCGGGCGCGGTTCCACAGGCCATAATAGTGAGCGGTGTCGATGGCCTCTTCGCCCTCGCGGTAAGGAATAGACAGGCCGCCGCCGGCGGAGATGGCCTGCAGATCCTGACCAAAGTCGACAACCTGGCGCACCATCGCGCCGCACACCTGCTCCAGGTGACCATAGTCGACGCCAGAGCCGATATGCATATGGATCCCCACCAGCTGCAGCTGATAGCGACGCATCACTTCCAGCGCCGCCGGCAGGTGGCTGTACCAGATGCCATGCTTGCTGTTCTCACCGCCGGTATTGGTTTTCTGGCTGTGGCCGTGGCCAAAGCCCGGGTTGACGCGCAGCCAGACGCGATGGCCCGGCGACACTTCACCCAGCTGGCTCAGCATGTCGATCGAGCCGGCGTTCACCGGGATCTGTAACGCCTTGACGCGATCGAGGGTCGCCTCGTCGATCAGATCGGCGGTGAAGACAATATCCTCTGGATTCTGCTGCGGATCGTAGCCCGCCGCCAGCGCACGCTCGATCTCCCCCAGCGACACCGAGTCCACCTTCACCCCCTGCTCGCGCATCAGACGCAGAATATGGATGTTAGAGCAGGCTTTTTGCGCAAAACGCACCACATCAAACTGGCTGAGCTGGGCAATCTGGCGGCGAATAATCTGCGCATCATAGACCCAGACTGGGCAGCCAAATTCCGCCGGCAGGCGCAGCAGATTGTCCGCGGTCAGATCGGTATCGGTGGCGTAAAGCGAGTGTGGCATAAGAACTCCGGTGTAGTGCGTGTGTTGGTCGCTGTTTTTTCTGATTACGCCACAGCGCCGGACGAATAAAAAATATCGTTTTATCGCGACTCTATGCAAAAATGATATAGTTCCAGCCGAGCCTCAGGGAGACCGCATGCCAGCCGTCAATTTGCGTCATATCGAAATCTTTCATGCGGTGATGACCGCCGGCAACCTGACCGAAGCCGCGCGGATGCTGCATACCTCCCAGCCCACCGTCAGCCGCGAGCTGGCGCGCTTTGAGAAGGTGCTCGGCCTGCGGCTGTTTGAACGGACCCGCGGTCGCCTGCAGCCAACCGTGCAGGGCCTGCGCCTGTTTGAGGAGGTTCAGCGTTCCTGGTACGGCCTGGACCGCATCGTCAGCGCCGCCGAGAGCCTGCGCGAGTTCCGCCAGGGCGAGCTGTCGATAGCCTGTCTGCCGGTCTTTTCCCAGTCCTTTCTGCCGCTGCTGTTGCCGCCGTTCCTCGCCCGCTACCCGGAGGTCAGCCTGCAGATCGTCCCCCAGGAGTCGCCGCTGCTGGAGGAGTGGCTCTCCGCCCAGCGCCATGACCTTGGCCTGACGGAGACCCTGCATACCCCCGCGGGCACTGAACGCACCCCGCTGCTGACGTTGAATGAAGTCTGCGTGCTGCCCGCCGGCCATCCGCTGGCGGCGCAGACGACGCTGACCCCCGCCGATTTTCAGGGCGAGAACTACATCAGCCTGTCGCGCACCGACAGCTATCGCCAGCTGCTCGACGCCCTGTTCCTTGAGCATCAGGTCAAGCGGCGGATGGTGGTCGAAACCCACAGCGCGGCCTCGATCTGCGCCATGGTGCGCGCCGGCGCCGGGATCTCGGTGGTTAACCCGCTGACCGCCCTGGACTATGCCGATAGCGGCGTGGTGGTGCGCCGCTTCAGCGTCGAAGTGCCGTTTACCGTCAGCCTGATCCGCCCGCTCCATCGCCCGCGATCGGCGCTGGTCGACGCCTTCGTGACGCACCTGCAGCAGAGTCTGCCGCAGATCCTCACGCCGCTGGCGTCGGTTCTGCAGAGAGCATAAAGTTGACCGCGTCCTCAGCGTGGATCGCCGCGGTGTCAAAGACCGGCAGCGGGCTGAGCTCGGCAGGCACCAGCAGGCCAATTTCCGTGCAGCCGAAAATAACCCCTTCCGCCCCCTGCTCCGCCAGGGCGGCAATCACCTGCAGATAATAATCCCGCGACGCCTCGCTGAAGGTGCCGAGACAGAGTTCGTCGAAAATGATCTGATTGATCCGCGCCCGATCGTCGGCCTCGGGGATCAGCGTCTCGATGGCAAACTGCGCCTGCAGACGACCCCGGTAAAAGGTCTGCTCCATGGTATAGCGGGTGCCCAGCAGCGCGACCCGCCGCTGGCCCTTGGCGGCAATCGCCCTTCCGGTGGCGTCGGCGATATGCAGAAAGGGAACCTGGCAGCGGGCGGCGATGGCATCCGCCACCTTGTGCATGGTGTTAGTGCACAGGACAATGCCCTCGGCGCCCGCCTGCTGCAGCCCAACCGCGGCGTCGGCAAGGATCGCGCCGGCGCGATCCCAGTCGCCGGTGGACTGACAGGCTTCAATCTCGTGAAAATCGACGCTATGCAACACCAGTCTGGCGGAGTGCAGCCCGCCCAGTCGCGCCTTCACGCCTTCATTAATCAGGCGATAGTAAGGGATCGTTGACTCCCAGCTCATGCCGCCTAACAGGCCAATGGTTTTCATCTTTTGCTCCTTATGTTGTTTCTGCCAGTGAAACAAACTTGTGATCAACTTTCCACTTCTCTGGCCGCGTATTTCTTTTTCATGAAGAGTGAGATAACTTAAGTGAAACAATGTTTCATTTTAACAACAGGATCGGCAGATGTTTATTTTCCATAAAGACACCACCCTTGAAGACCTTGGCAATGGCGTAACCCGCCGCATTCTGGCCCATGACGGCAAAATGATGGCCGTGGAGGTGAATTTTGCCGCCGGCGCCGTCGGCCCAATGCATAACCACCCTCACGAACAGCTCACCTACGTGCTCTCCGGCGAGTTCGAATTCACCATCGGCGAGGAGACGCGCGTCGTCAGCGCTGGCGATACGCTGTACAAGCAGCCGGGGATCATGCACGGCTGCGTCTGTCTGCAGCCCGGCACGCTGCTCGATACCTTTACCCCCATCCGCGAAGATTTCCTCCAGGGTTAATCCATGTCGAGGGGCGCTTGCCGCCCCCGGTTATCTATCTGTACCTTCGAATAAAATATACCAGCAAAATCATTACCCTGATAATAATATTCCCCGCCTCGCTTACGCTGATATTTCATACTTTTCAGCCCCTCACAAACGCCTAAAATGCTTACCATCTCACCTTTTTGAAACATCGTTTCGACTTTGATCACATTTCCATCCAGATCTGCATGACGCGGAAATAAATCGCAATAAAATGAAATTAAAACGGTGTTTTATAAAAAACAGATCAGCATAAAAAAAGAGCCTGACGGCCCCTCCACGCTGGGCCAGTTAAAACCTAATCCATTCATTAACAAGGATATGTTAACCAGAGGAAGCGTTCAGACTTTTTTGCGTGGTTCGCGGCCAAAGGCCGACAGCGCCGCGTCACCGGATCCGTATTACAACTCGTAAGCCAGGTAGGTATGTATGAATGAAAACAAGCTGCTGGGATTGGCATGGATATCGCCCTATATCATCGGGCTGATTGTCTTTACCGCTTTTCCTTTTGTTTCATCTTTCTTTCTCAGTTTTACTGAGTACGACTTGATGAGTCCGCCGGTATTTAACGGCATTGAAAACTATCGCTATATGTTGACCGAGGATAGCCTGTTCTGGAAATCGATGGGGGTGACCTTTGCCTACGTCTTTTTAACCATCCCCTTAAAACTGGCGTTCGCCCTCGGCATTGCCTTTGTGCTCAATTTCAAACTGCGCGGTATCGGCTTTTTCCGCACCGCCTACTATATCCCGTCGATCCTTGGCAGCTCGGTGGCGATTGCCGTGCTGTGGCGCGCCCTGTTCGCCATTGACGGCCTGCTGAACAGTTTTCTCGCCGTCTTTGGCATCGATGCCATCAACTGGCTGGGGGAACCCTCGCTGGCGCTGATGTCGGTCACCCTGCTGCGCGTCTGGCAGTTTGGTTCCGCGATGGTCATCTTCCTCGCCGCGCTGCAGAACGTCCCGCAGTCGCAGTATGAGGCGGCGATGATCGACGGCGCCTCGAAGTGGCAGATGTTTATGAAGGTCACCGTGCCGCTGATCACCCCGGTGATTTTCTTCAACTTTATTATGCAGACCACCCAGGCGTTCCAGGAGTTTACCGGCCCGTACGTGATAACCGGCGGCGGCCCGACCTATTACACCTACCTGTTCTCGCTCTACATCTACGATACCGCCTTTAAGTACTTCGACATGGGCTATGGCGCCGCGCTGGCGTGGGTGCTGTTCCTCGTCGTGGCGGTCTTTGCGTCGATAGCCTTTAAGTCATCGAAATACTGGGTCTTCTATTCCGCCGATAAGGGAGGCAAAAATGGCTGATATTCAACAGATGGCGCCGGTGATAAGCGACGCCGATCGTGAGGTCGCCCGTACGCTGCGCCGGGAAAAGGTGAGCCGGGTGGTGCGCTACGTCGTGCTGGTGTTCGTCGGCCTGCTGATGCTCTACCCGCTGGCGTGGATGTTCTCCGCCTCGTTCAAGCCGAACCATGAGATCTTCACCACCCTCGGGCTGTGGCCGACTCACGCCACCTGGGACGGGTTCATCAACGGCTGGAAGACCGGCACCGAATACCATTTCGGCCACTATATGCTGAACACCTTTAAGTATGTGATCCCGAAGGTCGTGTTAACGATCATCTCCTCCACCATTGTGGCGTACGGCTTCGCACGCTTTGAGATCCCGTGGAAGAAGTTCTGGTTCGCGACGCTCATCACCACCATGCTGCTGCCGAGCACCGTCCTGCTGATCCCGCAGTACCTGATGTTCCGTGAAATGGGGATGCTGAACAGCTATCTGCCGCTGTATCTGCCGCTGGCCTTCGCCACCCAGGGATTCTTTGTCTTCATGCTGATCCAGTTTCTGCGCGGCGTCCCGCGCGATATGGAAGAGGCGGCGCAGATCGACGGCTGCAACTCCATCCAGGTGCTGTGGTATGTGGTAGTGCCGATCCTCAAGCCGGCCATTATCTCGGTGGCGCTGTTCCAGTTCATGTGGTCGATGAACGACTTTATCGGTCCGCTGATCTACGTCTACAGCGTCGATAAGTATCCCATCGCGCTGGCGCTAAAAATGTCTATCGACGTCACGGAAGGCGCGCCGTGGAACGAAATTCTGGCAATGGCGAGCATCTCCATTCTGCCGTCCATCATCGTCTTCTTCCTGGCTCAACGCTACTTCGTGCAGGGCGTGACCAGCAGCGGAATCAAAGGTTAAGAGGGAAATATCATGGCTGAAGTGATTTTCAACAAACTGGAAAAAGTTTACTCAAACGGGTTTAAAGCGGTGCATGGTATCGACCTGAAGATTGCCGATGGCGAATTTATGGTGATCGTCGGCCCTTCCGGCTGCGCCAAATCGACCACCCTTCGCATGCTGGCGGGTCTGGAGACCATCAGCGGCGGCGAGGTGCGGATCGGCGATAAGATCGTCAACAACCTGGCGCCTAAATCCCGTGGTATCGCGATGGTGTTCCAGAACTACGCCCTCTATCCGCATATGACGGTAAGGGAAAACCTCGCCTTCGGCCTGAAGCTGAGCAAGCTGCCCAAGGCGCAGATTGATCGGCAGGTGGAGGAAGCGGCGAAAATTCTTGAACTGGAGGAGCTGCTGGAACGTCTGCCGCGCCAGCTCTCCGGCGGCCAGGCGCAGCGCGTGGCGGTGGGCCGGGCGATCGTCAAAAAACCGGACGTCTTCCTGTTCGACGAACCGCTCTCCAACCTTGACGCCAAGCTGCGCGCCTCGATGCGCATCCGCATTTCCGATCTGCATAAGCAGTTGAAAAAATCCGGTAAACCGGCGACCACCGTCTACGTTACCCACGATCAGACGGAAGCGATGACCATGGGCGACCGCATCTGCGTGATGAAGCTCGGCCACATTATGCAGGTCGATACCCCGGACAACCTCTACCACCAGCCGAAAAATATGTTTGTCGCCGGCTTCATCGGCGCGCCGGAGATGAATATTCGCCCCAGCCAGCTGGTTGAGCACGACGGCCGCCTGTGCCTTACCCTGGGCGACCAGCGCCTGCCGTTGAACGACCGTCTGGCGGAGAAAGTCGGCGCGTATCAGCATCAGGAGGTGTTCTACGGGGTCCGCCCGGAATTCGTGTCGCTCTCCGACGCGCCGTTCGCCGAAGGCGGCTGCATGGGCGAGATGGTGCGGGTGGAAAACATGGGCCATGAGTTCTTTGTCTATCTGCAGGTCGCGGGCTACGAGCTGACCGCTCGCGTGCCGTCGGACGATGCGAAGCCGATGATAGCTAAGGGACTGAATCGAAAAGTCTATTTCACCTTTGATCTTAACAAGTGTCACATCTTTGACGCCAAAACCGAACAGAACCTCTCTCTGTGAACCCTGGAGCATAACAATGAAAAACGTGCTGATAAGCGCCACCCTCTCCGCCACCCTGGGCCTTAGCGCCTTCTCCTCGCTGGCGCAGGATGTCGACCTGCGTATGTCCTGGTGGGGGGGCAATGGCCGCCATCAGGTGACTCTCAAGGCGCTGGAGGCTTTTCACCAGCAATATCCCGATATCAATGTCAAAGCGGAATATACCGGCTGGGACGGCCATCTTTCGCGCCTGACCACCCAGATAGCCGGCGGCACCGAGCCAGACGTGATGCAGACCAACTGGAACTGGCTGCCGATTTTTTCGAAAAATGGCGAGGGTTTTTACGATCTCAACACTCTGAAAGACGAGATCGATCTCAGCCAGTTCGACGCCAAAGAGCTGCAGTCCACCACGGTCAATGGCAAGCTCAACGGCATCCCGGTGTCGGTCACCGCCCGGGTCTTCTACTTTAACGACGAAGCGTGGAAAAAAGCGGGCATCCCCTTCCCGAAAACCTGGGATGAACTGCTGGCGGCGGGGAAAACTTTCGAAAGCAAACTCGGGAAACAGTACTACCCGGTGGTGCTTGAGCACCAGGACGTGCTGGCCCTGCTCAACTCTTACATGGTGCAAAAATACAACCAGCCGGCCATCGATGAGAAAGGACGCAAATTCTCCTACAGCAAAGCGCAGTGGGCGGACTTCTTCGGCATGTATAAGAAGCTTATCGACAGCCATGTCATGCCGGACACCCGCTACTATGCCTCCTTCGGCAAGAGCAACATGTACGAGATGAAGCCGTGGATCCAGGGTGAATGGGGCGGGACCTACATGTGGAACTCCACCATCAACAAATATTCCGACAACCTGAAGCCGCCGGCGAAGCTGGTGCTGGGGGAATACCCGATGCTCCCCGGAGCCACCGATGCCGGACTGTTCTTCAAGCCTGCGCAAATGCTGTCGATTGGCAAATCGACGAAAAACCCGCAGGCGGCGGCGAAAGTGATTAACTTCCTGCTGAACAGTAAAGAAGGGGTGGATATTCTCGGACTGGAGCGCGGCGTGCCGCTGAGTAAAGCGGCGGTCACCTACCTGACCGAAGACGGGATCATCAAAGCCGACGATCCGGCGGTGTCCGGTCTGAAGCTGGCGCAATCCCTGCCCACCACTCTGCCGGTCTCGCCGTACTTCGACGACCCGCAGATCGTCGCCCAGTTCGGCACTACCCTGCAGTACATCGACTACGGTAAAAAGTCGGTGGAAGAAGCGGCCGAGGACTTCCAGCGCCAGACCGACCGCATTCTGCGCCGCGCGATGCGCTAACCTGCCCGTCGGAAACCTCCCGCGGCGTCCGCCGCGGGAGAGCCTGCCTGAGTATCCTGTCAGAAGAAATATTTAAAGCGCACCCGGGCGCCGTAGCGTTCATCGGGATTCCCACTCTTCGCTGCCGTGGAATCGAGCCACGAGGCATAGGCGCCAAGGTAAATATTGAAGTTCGGCATCGCCATAATATTCGGCAACTGCCAGGAAGTATGCACGGTGTGGATGTCATAGCGCCCCGGCGCGAGGATTGCGCAGTCGTCATCGCACTCGCTGCTCACCCCGGCCATGTTGAACTGGTCGATTTTGTTATGCGCGTAGATATAGCCCAGCTCCACGCGATGCCACAGGGCGTTGATCCCGGCGCTGAAGTCGGTTTCGTCCGCCGCGTCCAGCAGGGCGGTACTCAGATTGACCACCGCCCCGTCCTGCGGATCGCTTTTCAGGGTGTTCCAGCTCATGGTCATCCCGTAGCCGGTACGGTTTGACTGGTCGACCCAGCGCCCGCCCTGGTTCTGATAGCCGTAGGCGTTGTTGACGAGGTTGCTCTCTATCGCCGCCGCCGCCGACCACGCGCCGGACTGCCACACCGCCACCGGCCGCACGTACACCACGTTTTTGCGGTTTTCCAGCGCATTACCGTGATAGTTCTGATCGACAAACAGCGAACTGCCATCCTCCACCAGGGTGTTAACCTCGAAATACCAGTTATCCACCGTTTTGCTGAACAGGAGGTTGCCGCCGCTGCTGCTGCGCCCGCGCCCCTCTTTCATCATGTAAATATAGCCATAGCCGTCGGAATAGAGGTCGTTGGCGGTATTTCCTGAATATTCAATAAAGGTATCCTGATTCAGGGGGAACATATCCCAGGCTTCAAAGCGGCCTATTTTTATTTTCCAGTCATCCTGCTGACCAAAGAAAAATACCGCATCATCGAGATTCATTTTGCCATCCATATCCGCCAGGGGCTGCACGCTGAATCCGGCATATTTCCCGTCGGCGCCATTACGTCTGCCATCGAAACCCAGCAGAATACGGCCATTAATATCCCAACGCTCTTTATCACCGGGCGCCCAGCTTTTATTCGCGCTGGTTTTGACCGACGTCAGGCTGCCGGTGCGGCTGGCGCCATCAAGATTAAATTCGACATCGCCATAAAATTTTAATTCGCCATTGTCGTTTAGCTGCAGGCGCGGCGTAGCCGGCGCCGCGCGGGCGACCGTCGTGGCCTGCTGCTGGCCTTTCAGCGTCTTAATCTCCGCCTCTGCGCTGGCGGCGCGCGCCTCCGTCGCCTTCAGCCGCTGCTCCATTTGCGCCAGCCGATCCTCCAGCGATAACGGCGCCTGCGCCATCGCCTGTGGCAGAGAGAGAGACGTGAGAAAACACCCGACCCAGATTTTATTCATCGGTAAACCCTTTTATTATGAAATGAACTAAATTTGTTATTAATGGGTAATGCACGACGATGCAGGCAATAATAACCCGCCCATCGTCAAAGACGGGTTATTAACGACAACAGCCTTATTATTATTCGAGCTGCCAGGCTCCGGCTTCAGTTAATGCCGCTGAGCCGCTCCAGGCAAATAACGCTAATTCACGGCGGGGAGCCTGCGGGTAGATACGGCTGCTCAGGCAGGCTTCGCCGTCATTGACAAACACCTCCACCGAAGAGCTATCGAAAAATATCCGCAGATTGAGATCCGCCCCCGCGGTCAACGGCACGCTGCGCGTCCCGCACAGGCCATGCTGCGGATAATGCCGCTCCAGCACCAGACGCTGCTGCTGGGCATCCACGTAGAGGCGCAGGCCATCGCCAAAGCGCAGACCATACTGCTCGGCGCTGCTGCGGGCGCAGTTCCAGCGCAGGTTCACCTCCATCGCCTCGCAGTTGTCGACCATCGTGGTCTGCTGATTGTTCAGGGTGCTTACCGGCCACGGGAACCAGGCGCCGCGCAGACTCTCCACTTCTTTCGCCGGGCGCATCTGCAGGCGGTTATCCGCGCTCAGGCTCAGCTCGCGCGGCAGGGAGAGCATGCCCGCCCAGCCGTCCTGCTGCTCCGGCAGCGGTGATTCCCACATATCCAGCCAGCCAATCACGATCCGCCGGCCATCGGGGGTGGCGAAGCTTTGCGGCGCATAGAAATCGTGGCCGTGATCCATCTCTCTGAACTCGCCGTGGCGGACGAATCGCTGCCCCGGCTGCCACTCGCCGATCAGATAGCCGCTCTGGAACAGGTTGCGGTTGCGGAACCCCTCGGCCTGCATCCCCTGCGGGGAAAACATCAGAACGCGTTTGCCGTTGAGGGTGAAGAAGTCCGGGCACTCCCACATATAGCCCATGGCGCTTTCCGCTTCATCCAGCACCCCCACATCCTGCCACTGGCGCAGATCGGCTGAGCGGTACAGCCGCACCTGGCCGGTATCGCCTTCGCGCGCGCCGACGATCATGTACCAGCTGTCTCCTTCCCGCCAGACCTTCGGGTCGCGGAAGTGGTGCATGCCCGGCGGGGTGTCGACCACCATCCCCTGGCGCTCGAAGTGGATCCCGTCCCGGCTGGTGGCCAGACACTGAACCTGATACAGATTGGCTTCGTCGCCCGGATCGCCGTGGAATTTATGCCCGGTGTAAATCAGCGCCAGGGTATCGCCATCGACCACCGCCGAGCCGGAGAAGCAGCCGTCTTTATCCTCCGGCCCCTCCGGCGCCAGGGCCACCGGCAGATGCTCCCAGTGCACCAGATCCTTACTCCGCGCGTGCCCCCAGTGCATCGGCCCCCACTGAGTGGAGTACGGGTGATGTTGATAAAAGGCATGGTACCAGCCGTCGAACCACACCAGACCGTTTGGGTCGTTGATCCACCCGGCGCGTGCCGCCAGGTGATAGTGCGGATACCAGCGCAGATTGAGCGCCTGGCGTTGTGTCTGGAGTACCTGTTCAGCCCTGGAGATTGTGTAAGTCATCATTTTCACTCTTTTTGATTCAGACAGCGGTAGGTTGCGACACCAGCGGATCGGCGGAGGATTTGCCGGAGCGCAACAAGAAGATGGAAATAAAGGTGGTGCAGAACACCAGCAGGCCCATGATCAGATAGGACTGAGCGAAGCCATATTTTTCATAGCTGTAGCCCGCCAGCGGCGACAAAACGCTGGCGATAATCGAGCTGGTGCAGGCGAAGCCCACCAGATAGAGGGTGGAGGAGAGGCGTTTATCGAAGTTGATGCTGTTGTACTTAAAGATAGCCACCAGCAGTATCGGCAGCTCCACCGCGTGCAGCAGTTTAGTGATGGAGATCAGCAGCGGCCCTTCCACCAGGCCGGAGGCCACCATGCGCATCGCCATCACCATGCCGGCGAAAATCAGACCGTTTTTGGCGCCGATGCGGTTCACCAGCCACGGCGCGCAGAACATGCCGGCCGCCTCGAGGAACACCTGGAAGGAGTTGAGGTAGCCATACATCTCATTGCCTTCCTGCAGGGTCGCGAACTGCGATGAGAAATAGACCGGGAACTGCTGGTCATAGACGCCGTAGATGCAGGTGCCGATGACGAAGAAGACCAGCGCCCAGAAGCGCGGCAGCGTCAGCAGGCGCAGCGCATCTTCCAGGGTCACCTTGCCGCCCGAAACCGCCTCCTGCATCGCATGCGGCGCCGAGGAGACGCGCAGCCGCGCCAGCAGGATAAAAAACACCAGTCCGGAACAGCTGGCGACGAGGAAGTTAAGCTGCGGGTTGATGTTAAACAGCAGACCGGCGAAGAAGGTGGCCACCGCCCAGCCCAGCGAGCCCCACATCCGCGCCCTGCCGAATTCAAACTGGCTCTGGCGCGCCACGCGCTCGGTATAGGATTCCAGCACGCCAATGCCGCCGTTAAAGGTCAAGCCGATGTAGATCCCGCCGAAGATGCTGCCCAGCAGGACGTTAATTTTCAGCAGATGGCCGAACAGCAGATACGCCGGACCGGAGAGGATCAGCAGCGCGGTGATATACCAGAGCAGATGTTTGCGCAGCCCCAGCTTATCCTGGATAAAGCCATAGCAAACTTGCGCAAACAGCGCGGAAACCGACAGAACGGCGTAGATGATACCGGTATCGCCGGCCTTCAGCCCGACCTCCTGGTGCAGCCAGATGGAGAGCAAGGAGCCGGATGACGACCAGGTCACGAAAAAGAAAAACAGTAAGGCACTGAGCAACGGGTAGCTGTGTGAGTGATGCGCTTTCATCATGACATTCTCGTGTTAGAGGAATGCAATTATGGTAACGTTAACAAAAAACAAAGCGCAGGGGGATTCGCTGCGATACATGATGTTAATCACAAAAGTTAACGTTAACATAATGAAGATGCGATCGCGATCAAATATTAACCGCGGCAGCGTGGAGGACGAGGCTAGCATAAAATCGTTTCACGCTTTTACATCAGCGACTTAGTTGTATAGCCTGTACTCTGCAGCTATGGCGGAGGAAAAAATGGCGTCCCTGAAAGATGTAGCAAAACTGGCGAATGTATCTCTGATGACCGTCTCTCGGGCGCTGAACACCCCGGAGCGGCTCAAGCCGGAGACGCTGGCCCGCGTGCAGGCCGCCATCGCCGAAACCAACTATGTCCCCGACCTGTCGGCGAAAAAGATCCGCGGGGCGCGGGCCACCCCCAGCACCATCGGCGTGCTGGCGCTGGATACCGTCACCACCCCCTTCTCGGTGGAGATCACCCTCTCGATCGAAGAGACCGCCCGCGCCCACGGCTGGAACAGCTTTGTGGTCAACATGTTTTCCGACGATCGGCCGGAAGCGGTGGTCGACCTGCTCCTCTCCCACCGTCCGGACGGCATTATCTTTACCACCATGGGCCTGCGCCAGGTGCCGCTGCCGGACAAACTGCTGACCCTGCCCTGCGTGCTGGCCAACTGCGAAAGCCTCAGCCAGCCGGTGGCCAGCTATATCCCGGACGATGAGCAGGGTCAGTACGACGCGGTAAAAGCCCTGCTTGCCGCGGGCTATCGTCGTCCGCTGTGCCTGCACTTACCCGCCAGCCAGCTGGCGACAATCCGCCGCCGTCAGGGGCTGGAGCGCGCCTGCCGGGAGGCGGGCATCGAACCGGACAGCCTGACCCACTCGTATATGGCCCAGGGCGATGAGCATTACCACGATATTCCGGGGGTGGTGATGGCGCATATCCGCGAGGGTAAACCCGGCTTTGACTCGGTGATTTGCGGCAACGATCGCATCGCCTTTATGGTCTATCAGACGCTGCTGGGCCAGGGGTTACGCATTCCACAGGACGTGGCGGTGGTGGGATACGACAATATGGTGGGCATTGGCGATCTGTTTCTGCCGCCGCTCTCCACGGTGCAGCTGCCGCACTACGACATCGGGCGCCTGAGCGCCCTGCATATCATTCACGGCGACAACCATCGGGAGACGCGCAAGGTCGCCAGCCCGTGGCTGCCGCGCGCCTCACATTAACGGTTACCGATGTTGCGCAGCTTCTCGCCCGCCATCAGGTTGCGCTCAATGTGCTCGAGGGTGACATTTTTGGTTTCCGGGATCAGCCAGAAGGTGACGCCGATAAAGGCCACGTTGAGCACCGTGTAGAGCCAGAAGGTCCCGGCGGCGCCGATCGCGTCAAGCAGCGTCAGGAAGGTGGCGCCGATGATCATGTTCGACACCCAGTTGGTGGTGGTGGAGCAGGTGATGCCGAAGTCGCGGCATTTCAGCGGCTGGATCTCAGAGCAGAGGATCCACACCACCGGCGCCGCGCTCATCGCATAACCGGCAATACACATCATGGTCATGCCGACGGAAAGCCAGGAGAGGCCGCTGGAGGCGGTGCCATTGTCGAACTGCATCAGGCAGTAGCCGAGCACCAGGGTGCCCAGCGCCATCACGCTGAAACCGATTTTCAGCGCCGGCTTGCGGCCCGCTTTATCCACCGTGAACACCGCGATAAAGGTGGCAAACATAAAGGTCAGGCCCACCACCAGGGTGGCGATCATCTGCTGTTCGGTAGTGGTAAAGCCCGCCATTTTGAAAATACGCGGGGCGTAGTACATGATGATGTTCATGCCGGTGAACTGCTGCATCGCCTGCAGCAGCATGCCAAGGAACACCGCCCGGCGCACGTTACGATTGACCTTGAACAACGCCCAACCGCCCTGCTTCAGCTTCAGGCTTTCGCGGATCTCGTTAAGCTCATCGCGCGCCTTCTCCGAGGTATCGCGCAGCATCCGCAGCACCTCTTCCGCTTCGATATGGCGCCCTTTCTCCGCCAGCCAGCGAGGGCTGTTCGGCAGAAAGACGACCAGAACGATCAGGATCACCGCCGGCAGCGCCAGCACGCCCAGCATGGCACGCCAGTTACCGCTGTAGCTAAAGGCGGTATCGGAAAGAAACGCCAGCACAATGCCGAGGGTCACCATCAGCTGATACATACTGATCATTTTTCCGCGCACGTTCTCGCTGGCCATTTCGGAGAGGTACAGCGGCGCGGTATAAGAGGCGATCCCAACGGCCACCCCCAACACCACGCGGGCCACCAGCAGCACTTCCACGCTGGCGGCAAAAGCGGAGCCGATAGAGCCGGCGACAAAAAGCACGGCCCCCGCCATCAGGCTGTATTTGCGGCCAAGGCGGAACGACAGCCAGCCGTTAAACAGCGCGCCTATCGCCGCCCCCAGCATCATGCTGCTGACCACCCACTCCTGAAGCTGGCTGGATAAGGTGAAGTGGTCGGTTATAAAGGGCAGCGCCCCGGATATCACGCCGATATCCAGGCCAAAGAGCAACCCCGCCACCGCCGCGGCGATAGAAACAAACCAGTTCATCCGCCGAGTGTCACGTTGCGCCCGCGGCGTTAATGCAGAGTCGTTACTGATTGAAGTCATTTTTATTCCTGCCACACAGAGAAAGACATAGGACGAAAGTACGTGACTGGCGGAGGAGTTTGTCAGGCTGGATACGCCAAAGATATGGACTATTTTGCTGGCAAGATGGGTTTTGTGATGGACATTAAACTTTCAAAGTAACAAAAAATTCGTTTCGCATAGTTAATAACCCTGTTCATACAGGGCGGTAACATTCATTCTGCACTCTGGAATATGGACGATCCTCATTTTACGGTATGGACAATAATTGCTCAGACGGCCGGGGCGATGAGTGTCGCGCCGGCCGTCGCCGACGGTTAGCGCGCCAGCCAGCCGCCGTCCACCGCCACCGTGTAGCCATTGATGTAATCGGAGGCTGGGGAAGCGAGGAAGACCACCGGCCCCATCAGGTCGGACGGCAGGCCCCAGCGCCCGGCGGGAATGCGGTCGAGGATTTCGCTACTGCGCTGCTCGTCAGCGCGCAGCTGCTGGGTGTTATTGGTCGCCATATACCCCGGGGCGATGGCGTTGACATTGATATGGTGTTTAGCCCACTCGTTGGCCAGCAGGCGGGTGACGCCCATCACCGCGCTTTTGGACGCGGTATACGACGGCACACGGATCCCGCCCTGGAACGACAGCATCGAGGCGATGTTAATGATCTTCCCGCCGCTGCCCTGGGCGATAAAGTGTTTCGCCGCCGCCTGAGACATGAAAAATACGCTCTTGATGTTGAGGTTCATGACGTCGTCCCAGTCCTTTTCGCTGAACGCCAGCGCGTCCTCGCGGCGGATGAGGCCGGCATTGTTGACCAGAATATCAATATGGCCAAACTCCGCCACCGCCCGCTCCAGCAGCTGAGGGATACCGTCGATCTGGCGCAGGTCGGCGGTCAGGCTGAGAAAGCGGCGTCCCAGCGCCGTCACCCGCTCGATAGTTTCCACCGGCTCGACAATATTGATACCGACAATATCGCAGCCCGCTTCCGCCAGCCCGAGGGCCATCCCCTGACCTAAACCGGTATCGCATCCGCTCACGACGGCCACTTTTCCCTGCAGGGAGAATGCATCAAGAATCATAATGTGTTCCTTAGTCGTTCAGAGCCTGCAGTATGCAGGCAAGGTTCTCTCGGCCCGGCTCGCGCCGGCGGCGCGACTGAGCGTAGGGCGAACTCACGGGCATAGCCCATCATAAAAATAAAACAGAGTTCCGTTTTACTAATGGGTGCCATCTTAGCCCCGCTCCCTGTCATTTTCAATGATATTTAAAACGTCGTTTCATTTTTTATGACGTCGATTACAAAAAAAGAAAAAGCGAACGGATGCGGCAACCCGCGCCGGACAGGAAGCGGTTTTAAAAGAATGATGATTCAACCGGTTGTCTGGAGAGATGGTCGAAGTGAGGCCAGCAGGCCGCGGAAGATGCGGGAATTGCGCTGAACTGCGTGAGACATCACAAATAATGAAACGTTGTTTTGATAAATTAACACCCATCTTTTAAAACACATCACTCAGCGACACGCCTCTGGTCCAGCGGCATCGCAGGAAAGAAAGGAGCACTACATGGCTAAAGGCATGCGGGTCAAACTGAACTATCACGTCAGCCGCGATCCGGATACCGGGGCGGAAGTCACCCGCTTAACCCCCCCGGAGGTCACCTGTCATCGCAACTACTTCTATCAGAAGTGCTTTTTTAACGATGGCAGCCATTTACTGTTCGCCGGCGAGTTTGACGGCCACTGGAACTACTATCTGCTGAATATCGCCAGCGCCGAAGCCGTCCAGCTGACGGAAGGCGCCGGGGATAACACCTTCGGCGGCTTCCTCTCCCCGGACGATAAGTCGCTCTATTACGTGAAAAATGACCGTACCCTGCTGGAGGTGAACCTCACCACCCTCGCCGAGCGTGAAGTTTACCGCGTCAGCGAGGAGTGGGTCGGCTATGGCACCTGGGTGGCGAACAGCGATTGCAGCAAACTGGTAGGCATTGAGATTGCGAAAAGCGACTGGACGCCGCTCAACGACTGGCAGATTTTTCATGACTTCTTCCACAAAGGACCGCACTGCCGCCTGCTGCGCGTCGACCTGCGCAGCGGAGAGAGCCAGGTGATCCATGAGGAAAAAATCTGGCTGGGACATCCGATCTATCGTCCCTTCGACGACCATACCGTCGCCTTCTGCCATGAAGGGCCGCACGATCTGGTTGACGCCCGCATGTGGCTGGTCAATGAAGATGGCAGCAACGTGCGTAAAGTCAAAGCGCATGCCCCGGGCGAAAGCTGCACCCATGAATTCTGGGTACCGGACGGTTCAGCGCTGATCTACGTCTCCTATCTGAAAGGCCAGCAGGGGCGGACGATCTATCGCTTTGATCCGGAAAGCGGCGTCAACGAGGCCCTGATGACGATGCCCGCCTGCTCGCATCTGATGAGCAATTTCGACGGCACGCTGCTGGTGGGCGATGGATCGGGCACGCCGGTCGATGTCAAAGATACCGGCGGCTACTCCATTGATAACGATCCTTATCTCTACGTCTTTAACGTGGCGGAGAAGCGCTACTTCCGCGTCGCGCGCCATGATACCTCGTGGGCGACAGTGGCCAACAGCCGCCAGGTGACTCACCCGCACCCCTCGTTTACGCCGGATGACAGCGCCATTCTGTTCAGCTCCGATAAAGACGGCAAGCCGGCCATCTATATCGCGAAATTACCTGACCATCCGCCGATGCTGAGCGCCTGAGCCCGGCGAACGTTTTTCTGTAACTGGCCTTGCCCTCCTTCGCGGAGGGCTTTTTTTGTTCCCTCGCTTTGGCGCATAAAAAACCCCGGCTGACGGCGCCGGGGAAGAGAGACGATGAGGGTCTGGCGGAAATCAGAACGAGTAGGCCACCCCGACGCGGAAACGGGTCTGGCGATCGCTGCGGTCATTCACGCCGACGTTGCCGATTTCACCATACGGCGACCAGTTGTTATCCAGCTTATAGGCTACCTTCACGTTATATTCCTGTGAGTAGGGTTTGTTGTCGTTGCGGTTCACCCCTTCCGAACTGCGGGCATAGACATAGTTCAGCTCGGTGCGCCAGTCGCCGAGGGCAAACCCGGCCCACGCGTCGCCGCGATTCACCTTGTCATCATCTTTACCGGCATCGTTCGGATAGCGGGTGTACTCATAGCGATAGCGAGCGGCGACATAGAAGCCATTGTCGAAACTGTACTGTACGTGCAGATGCGGCTTGTAAATGGAGCGGCTGTCGTTACTCTCTATGGTAAACCCGGGGGTGAGGAAAAGGTTCGACGTCGCTTTCCAGCGCCAGCTGATGGTGTCTTCATGGCCATTGCCCACCACGTCCGAATAGGGTTGCGAACCGTTGTCGCCGCCTGAACGCCATTTGGCCTCCACGGTAAAGCCTAGCCCGTTGGCGAAGCGGTGGGATACCGAGACGCGGTCGGCATTGCTTTTATCGCTCTTGCCGCCATCAATAAATTCATGACGTAAATCTATCGTGACCGCGGTTGCCGCAAAAGACATACCGCAGAGGGCGGCCAGAACCAGAGATCGTTTTAACATAGGGTACCCCTTATAATAAATAAAATGTCATTTCGTTTTTATGAAACGTTATTTTATTTTTTAAGCACCTCAGTTTTAGTGACCAGGATCGTAGTTATTTGTTTCAAAAAAGGTGGCACAACAAGACGTGACGGAGCTCAATAAATTGACGATGGGGAGAAAGGAAATACGGCAAAAAAGAGGGGGTCGGCAAAGCGCGGCGCATAAAAAAGGCCTCCCGCAGGAGGCCATGGAAATCGACATTCAGCGCTACGCGCGCTCTACCGCCAGCGCCACGCCCTGACCGCCGCCGATGCACAGCGTCGCCAGCCCTTTACGCGCATCGCGCTTGATCATTTCATGCACCAGCGACACCAGAATCCGGCAGCCGGAGGCGCCGATCGGGTGGCCGAGGGCGATCGCGCCGCCGTTGACGTTGACCCGTCGCTCATCCCACTCCAGTACCCGGCCAACGGAGATAGCCTGAGCGGCAAAGGCCTCATTGGCTTCGATCAGATCGACGTCGTCCAGCCGCCAGCCGGCCCGTTCCAGACAACGGCGGGTGGCGTGCACCGGGGCGATGCCCATCAGCGCCGGATCGACGCCGACGCTGGCGAAGGCGCGGATCCGCGCGAGGATCGGCAGCCCCAGCTCCTCGGCTTTCGCCTCACTCATCATCATCACCGCCGCCGCGCCGTCATTGATGCTGGAAGCGTTGCCGGCGGTCACCGATCCGAGACGATCGAAGGCAGGCTGCAGGCTGGCCAACCCTTCCGCGCTGGCATCCACCCGCGGTTGTTCATCGGTATCTACGGTGCGCGGCGCGCCGTTATGCTCGGTAACGACCGGGACAATCTCATCGCGAAAGCGTCCGGAATCAATCGCCTTGCGCGCCTTATGCTGCGAGCTGAGCGCCCAGGCGTCCTGCAGTTCGCGGCTGATGCCGTATTCCCGGGCGAGGTTTTCCGCCGTGACGCCCATATGGTAATCGTTGAAGGCGTCCCACAGGCCGTCATGGACCAGACTGTCAATCAGCTGGCTGTTGCCCAGCTGGGCGCCGGTGCGGCTGTCGGTGAGGACATGCGGAGCGCGGCTCATGTTCTCCTGGCCGCCGGCGATCACCACGTCCGCCTCCCCGCACTGGATGGCCTGGGTGGCGAGGTGCAGGGCTTTCAGGCCGGAACCGCAGACGTCGTTAATGGTGATAGCCGATACAGTGTTGGGCAACCCGCCGCGAATAGCGGACTGACGGGCCGGGTTTTGCCCGGTTCCCGCGGTCAGCACCTGGCCGAGGATCACCTCATCCACGCTCTGCGGATCGATTCCCGTCTTCTCCACCAGCGCCTTCACCACCACGCTACCCAGCTCAACGGCTGAATGGCGCGATAGCGCGCCCTGAAAGCAGCCAATCGGCGTTCGCAGCGCCCCGACGATCACGACATCCTTCATCCTCTACCCCTGCCCGTGCTTTTGCGCAAAGAAACAGCGATATACTAGATAATTGTTATCAAAAAACTTTGTAATTGTTTAAAAAAAGTGAGGCCAATCACAAAGAATTAGCCATTTGTTAACGTTCACGCCGCTGCAGATGCTGACGCAGCCAGCTGCCCGCCGCCCCGGGCGGCGCTTTCTTATTCCACAGCAGATCCACCGAAATCGCCCGCGGCCAGCCGGGGATATCGAGCGCCACCAGCCCGCCCTGCGGCGCAAACTCCGCCACCAGGGCGCAGGGCAGAATGCACCAGCCGAAGCCCTGCACCGCCATGCTGAGCAGCAGCAGGTAGTTTGGCGCCGACCAGACCTGCCCGGCGGCAGGCTCCGTGGCGCTGGCCAGAAAGGTGCTCAAACGCAGCTCGCGCCAGCTGCGCAGCTCATCCCAGACAACCTTGCCCTGCGCCGCCAGCGGATGGTCATGCGCCACGTAAATGCCCATCGCCGTCTGCAGCGGCAGGCGGGTGCTGCCGATATCGGTCGGGTAGCGCTCTCTCGCCTCAATCAATCCCACCTGGGCGCGGGATTTTTGCAGGAGATCGATCACGTCCTCATCTTCCCCAATCAAACACTCAAACTCGGTATGAGGGAAGCGGCGGTCAAACTGCACCAGCAGATCTTCCAGCACGTCCGGGTGCAGGGTGTCCGAGAGCACAAAGGTCAATCGCGGCTCCGTCTCGCCGGACAGCGACACCGCCAGCTCATCCAGCCGCTCGCTGGCGGCGAGGATCGCTTTGACATAGCTCAGCACCTGCTCCCCCTGCGGCGTCAGCGTCGGCTGCCGCGTTGCCCGATCGAAGAGGGTCACCCCGAGGTCAGCCTCCAGGTTGGCGATAGCGGTACTGATCGTCGACTGGCTTTTCCGCAGGCGACGGGCGGCGGCGGAGAACGACCCGCTGTCAACGGCCTCGACAAAGGCGGTTAACGCTTCCGGTGAATAACGCATGATGTATCTACTTTATCGATGGTTTCTATCTTTTGTTTATCATATTTTTCCATAAACTGCCGGGTAATTTCCTGTTCAGGCTAAAACTGGAGGTAGCTCGCCATGCAACAGACCCCACATCAGCGCAAGACGCTCACCGAACGCGTTATCCACGCCATCACCTTCGAAGGACTGGCGACGCTGATCCTCGCCCCCACCGCCGCCTGGCTAATGCAGCGTTCGGTGGTGGAGATGGGCGGGCTGAGCATTCTGCTCGCCACCCTGGCGATGGTATGGAACATCATTTATAACGCGGCTTTCGATCGCCTGTGGCCGGTCTCCCGCGTCCCCCGTCGGCTGAAAGTGCGGGCGCTGCACGCGATCGGCTTCGAGACCGGCTTTGTTATCATCGGCGTCACCATGGTGGCTATCGTGCTGGGGGTATCGCTACTGCAGGCGTTTATGCTGGAGATCGGCTTCATGCTCTTCTTCCTGCCCTACACCATGGCGTTTAACTGGGTCTGGGACACCCTGCGCGAGCGCGTGATCCGTCACCGCCGCCCGCGCCAGGCGGCACGCGGCTAGCCCCGCGGCGGATCCTTCGCGATCCGCCGCGGCTTTATCACCAAAAACTATCGCAACAGATGAACCATAAATATGGTAAATTGCACTCCTTTTTTTTGGTTTGACGGTTGATAAAGTCGCATAATGTCTAAAATTTGGTCTAAAGAAGAAACTCTATGGAGTTTTGCCTTATATGGCACTGCAGTAGGCGCTGGGACGCTATTTCTACCGATCCAGCTGGGTTCGGCTGGCGCCATCGTCCTTTTCATCACCGCGCTGGTCGCCTGGCCGCTCACCTACTGGCCTCACAAAGCGCTGAGCCAGTTTATTCTCTCGGCCAATATCGCGCCGGGAACCGGGATCACCGGCGCAGTCAATCACTACTATGGTAAGAAAATTGGCAACCTGATCACCGGCCTCTATTTCCTCGCCTTCTTTGTGGTCGTGCTGATCTACGCCGTGGCCATCACCAACTCGCTGGCCGAGCAGGTGGCGCATCACACGCCGATGACGCCTGCGCTACGCGCGCTGCTGAGTCTTGGCGTGGTGCTGGTCCTTAACCTGATCTTTCTCATGGGCCGGCAGATCACCATCAAGGTGATGGGTTTTCTGGTCTTCCCGCTCATCGCCTGCTTTCTGTTTCTCTCCCTCTATTTAATTCGCGACTGGCATCCGGAACATCTCACCAGCCAGATGCAGTTCAGCTCGCAGACGCTCCACCAGGTCTGGATCTCCATACCCGTGATGGTTTTCGCTTTTAGCCATACGCCGATCATCTCGACTTTTGCTATCGACCAGCAGGAGAAACACGGCGACCTGGCCATGGGTAAATGCAAAAAAATCATGAAGGTGGCCTACACCATCATCTGCGCCAGCGTGCTGTTTTTCGTCTTCAGCTGCCTGCTGGCTATCCCGGCGACCTATATTGAGACCGCCCGCGATCAGGGGGTGACTATCCTCTCCGCCCTGTCGATGGTGCCGGGCGCACCGGGCTGGCTGGCGGTGACCGGCATTATCGTCGCCGTGGTCGCCATGTCGAAATCCTTTCTCGGCACCTACTTCGGGGTCATTGAAGGCGCCAGCGAAATCGTCAAAAGCTCTCTGGGCCTGATGGGCGTGCGCAAGAGCCGCGCCTTCAACCGCGCGATGTCGATCATGCTGGTCTCCGCCTTCACCTTTGCGGTGTGCTTTATCAACCCGAATGCGATCTCGATGATCTACGCCATCAGCGGACCGCTTATCGCCATGATCCTGTTTATCATGCCCACGCTGTCAACCTGGCTTATCCCGGCGCTGAAGCCGTATCGCTCGGTGGGGAACGCCATCACTCTGGTGGTCGGCCTGCTCTGCGTCTCCGTGATGTTCTTCGGCTAAACCGCCTCCGGCGACAGCGGCTTGCCTGAGCCGCTGTCGCACATTCTGACAACATTCTCGCCCTTCCCTTCCTTGTGAGCGCATTACACTTACGGCTTAGCCACCGTGAGGAGAGTTCCTATGTCCAGTGTCACCTTATCCGGTCGCGGCACGCTCGGCGATCGCCAGGTCTATCGGTTGGGTTACGGGGCCATGCAGCTGGCCGGCCCCGGCGTCTTCGGCCCGCCGAAAGATCCTGAAGAAGCGGTGCGCGTGCTGCAGGCCGCCGTCGAAGCTGGGGTAAACCATATCGATACTTCGGATTTCTATGGCCCCCATGTGACCAATCAGCTGATCCGCAAAGCGCTTCACCCCTACCCCGACGATCTGTGCATTGTCACCAAGGTCAGCGCCCGCCGTGACGAGAAAGGCAACTGGCTGCCGGCCATGTCGCCCGCTGAACTGACCCAGGCCGTCGAGGACAATTTGCGTCACCTGGGGCTCGACGTGCTGGAGGTGGTGAACCTGCGCAGTATGCTGAGCCCCCACGGCCCGGTGGAGGGGTCGCTGGAGGCGCCGCTCGCCACCCTGCTGGAGCTGAAGGCGCGAGGGTTGATCCGCCATATTGGCCTTAGCAACGTGACGGCAAAGCAGGTGGCGGATGCGCAGAAAATGACGCCTATCGTCTGCGTGCAAAACCTCTATAACATTGCCCATCGCGCCGACGACGCGCTGGTGGATGCGCTGGCCGCCCAGCACATCGCCTGGGTCCCCTTCTTCCCGCTGGGCGGTTTTACCCCGCTGCAGGCGCAGGAGCTGAACGAGGTCGCGGCCTCGCTTGAGGCGACGCCGATGCAGGTCGCCCTCGCCTGGCTACTCCAGCGCGCGCCCAATATTCTGCTGATCCCCGGCACCTCATCCCGCACGCACCTGGCGGAAAATATTGCCGCCGCCGGGCTGGTTCTGCCAGCGGATGCGCTACGCATCCTGGATAATATCGCCAATCGCGCGCATTCCTGACCCCTCAGGCTAAATGGAGGGAACGACTTCCCTCCTCAATATTTGCCTGGAAAAACCTCAACACTGCTGGCACTATAGATCCTACAAATGGGGCATGATCGACGATCGTTTTCTCATTATCCCCGTTAATTAAACTTAAGTTTTTTTCCTTCGACCGGTCTCCAGCTTGGAGGCCGTTGTCGTTTTTGTCATGACCAAAATTTGAAACTCTTGATTACAGGAAACACAATATCGAATTCCAAGTTTATACATATCAATCTGGCTGCAAAGATAGTCAATAACATCAAACGCTCATAAAAACATCTGATTAACCCAATCAGAATGTTGCTATTGCTATAAGAAAAATCAAACGCCTCACGACAACTATTTACAAGGGAAGCCTATGACAGAGGGAACGATAAAGACCAGTAAGTATGAAATTATTGCTATTTTCAGAGAGGAGTTGCGCAAACGTACTGAAATTGAAATATTTTTTAACAACACCAGTATCATAACCCAACTGACGCGCGTGGACTTTGCCGAGTTCCATATTCAGACCCATCGCAAAATCCCACCGGGTCATAAAATTCGTTTTCTACTGCATAGCGATTCAGGGAAAATAGAGTTTAATGCAGCCCTGACAAAACATGACAATAGCGGTGTCGATAAAGGTATCCGCTACGCCTTTTCCTTGCCTGAATGCCTGCAGGTCGTGCAGCGTCGCCGCGATCCCCGCTTTCGTTTACGCCACGAGCATGACTTTTATTGCCGCGGGCGCCATAAAAATGGCGAAAACTATCTTTTCGACATCAAAGACATTTCGGACGGCGGTTGCGCGCTGATGACCAAAACGCCGAACCTGAAATTTCTCAGTCATAACGCATTGCTGAAAAATGCCGTACTGATGCTGGCGGAATATGGCGAGATCACCATCGACCTGGTGGTAAAAAATGTCATTATTATCACCCTCGACAATCCCAATGAAGAGAGCGAAAGCTACTATCAGATATCCTGCCAGTTTAAGTTCCGTCATCTCGACGACCAGCGCAGAATAGAGAAGATTCTGCTGGACCTGATCTTAGAAGCCAAGCGCAAAAAGAGAATCTGATACCCTTGGAAAGTATATTGCTGTACACCAATGATAATCTCATTGGTCACTCAATCTATCACTACCTTATTGATAGTCATGAAAATGCCACCCGTTTTGGCTATGACGATGTTATCCAGAGAAAACATCTGCCTGTGGCCCAAACGGTTATTTTCAATTTAATTAATAAGGATATTTCTGCCATCAGAATCCTTGATCTGCTGAATGCGCTCCGCCTTTCCCTGCAGCGCTGCCAGCAGCCGGTGCTGATGGTAAAAAGCGACATTGCCGGGCTATGCCGAGAGTTGATAACCGTCGATAATGCCATGATTATTAGCGAAAAGTCACCGCTATCTATGTTTACTTCTATTATCCAGCGCGCGAAGGGCGCCAGCGAACCGCCGCCGCGACGATTGCGCAAACAGCTGTCGCCGCGGGAGTGCCAGATCCTCGAGTTGCTGATTGCCAACAATAATAATAAGCGTATTGCCGCCCTGCTCGGCATTGCCCATAAAACGGTCCACAGCCATCGTATCCATATCATGCAAAAGCTGGGCATTGATAATTCCCGCACGATGAACCAGCGTATTGCCGCCCTTCATCAATGTTAAATTATACAGCGGTAAATCAATAGCGGATAAAGCGTACTTATTCGCTGTTGATTTACATTTCCTGCCATTCCCATTAACCATCAGGTAGCCTATAATTAGTCTATCCTCTGCTTATTGTCTGACTAACCTCGTGAAGAGGGATAATGAACACTAAAATATTCGAAGACAACATTTTATCTCGTAATGATATCGCTGTACGCTACGTCTTTCAGAAAATGTTTTCCCCACAAGGTACCTTAGTCGCAGTTGAATGCTTAAGCCGCTTCGATAATCTTCCCGTTTCGCCAGAATATTTTTTCCGCCATGCCACCGCGGCGGTTCGTGAACGTATTTTTCTCGAGCAACTGGCGTTGATTGAACAGCATAAAGCATGGTTTTTACGTAACCATATTTCCGCCACCATTAACGTCGATGACCATATCCTGAATCTGCTACGCCAGAAGGAAATAAAAGAGAAAATTGCCGCCCTGACCTGCGTCCATTTTGAAGTGACCGAAAACGCCGAGAAGCTTCTGAATAATTCCCTCGCCGCCTGGCAAAGCCCGCAGGATACCTCGCTGTGGCTCGACGACTTCGGCTCTGGCTACGCGGGGATAAACGCCATCAGCGGTTATCATTTTGACTATGTCAAAATTGATAAAGATTTTTTCTGGCATCTGATGCGCAAAGAGTCCGGCCGTCAGCTGATGGATGCGCTGGTCACCTTTTTATCCCGCAATCATCACAACGTGATTATTGAAGGCGTGGAAAGCGAAGCCCATAAAAAATGGCTGCAGGGTATGGAGTGGTTTGCTATTCAGGGGCATTACTGGCAGGAAGTCAGCATTGAACAGCTGGTTGCCGACGATATTGTCATATAAAAAAGCCGGGCTTGCCCGGCTTTTTCGTCTCGCTTAATTATAAACTAATTCCCACGTTGCCCAGCTGGTAATTGGCCCGCTGGTGGCGCTTTTCGGCGTCGGCGAAACGTAGCCCACATAATAGGTGAACAGACCGCCGCTGACCGCGCTTTCCTGCAAATGCACCTGATTTTGCTGCGGGTCCGCAGGGACAATTTTATTACTCTTATCCAGCGTATTATTATCATTGGTCGACAGCGCCAGATAAATATTCTGCGCTCCGTCTGGCAAGGTATTGGCCAGATAGCCCGCGTTCTCATTGCCGACCGCCGTCAGTAAAAAACCGTCGACCCAGCGAACGCTGACCCGCCGCACCTCGTCCTGCGAGGCGTCGCCGCCGTCATGACGCAGCTGGCAGTTTGACAGCGCCAGGGTAAAAGGCTGCGGCTTCATAAACGCACCGGCCCCGCGATCGTGCACTTCCGCCAGGCTGACCGGCGCCAGCCAGACGTTGCCGCTGCCGGCATGCTGGCCGCCATTGAGCGCGACGCTGCAGGAAATATCCGTCACCCGCCCGGCAAAATCGACCCGTCCGCGATCATAATTGGTCTCGAAACCCCACGCCGAGGGGGCGGCGAGGCTGCCGCAGAGCAGCAGCCACGCGATAGTATGTTTCGGCAATCCCTTCATTCCCCCTCCCGTATTAATCGTACGTCAGGTTAAAGATCATATGCGACTCCACCTCGCCGGTGCTGGTCGTCGGGCCATACTGATAAAAGCGCGCGTGCAGCGGGATGGTGATGTAGCGGGTCTCCTGATTATTCAAGCGGCCAACGGTATATTTCTTATTAAACTGCAGCGGGGATCCATCCTTCAGCACCTGGATGCCGACGCCTTTCGCCATCCCGCTGCCGGCCTTTTCATTCAGCAAGGCGCCCATGGTGGCGGTGGTGCTGGTCGCCAGGGTGCCGGAAAAAGAGGTGCTGATGTTGGCGTATCCCGTTTCACTCAGGCCGCCGCTGCACTGCAGATCGATATTAAAATCCTTCCCGCCCGCGGTGGTGCCCACCCCTTTCAGGTCAGTGCGTCTGATGGCGCCCACATCAACATTCATATTTTTCCCGCTCAGTACCGAACAGGAGGGCGAGACCACGGTGATCGCATTGGCGCTCAGATAGGTTTCGAGGATCGGGTTGCCGCCGCTCTCCCAGTCATAGGAGGTGTATTTTCCCGCCGCGAGGGTGCCGCTGCCGGTGGTTGCCGCGGTTTTGATAATCTCCAGCGTAAAACGTGACCCTTCAAGGGAATAGTTGGTGGTGTTATACACCCGGGACGAATAGACGTCGGGATAGACGATATTCACCGTCGCGCCGCCGCGGCTGAAACGCATACCAATCCCCGGCACGTTGGTGGAATAAATTTTATTCCCAAGATCGGTGGCCCCTGGCGAGACGATCTTCGCCGCGAAGCGGTTGGTGCCGGAGGTACAGCGATAGCTCGCCCCGCCCGGGGCGCTCATCATCCAGTCACGGGTGAGGATCACCGAGCCCACCGGCAGATCCGGGGGCACCACCACCCTGCCCACCACCATGTCCAGCATCACCGTTGGCGAAGAGAGACGCGTACAGACGGCCCAGGACGAGGTGGTGCCCAGCGCCATTAAGACGATAAAAAGCGTCAGTAATTTCCTCAGCGACATACGCTATCCTTTGTTGTTTGCTGTCCCAGATCCACCGAACACTGACCGCCGCTCCACTTCACAATCGCGCGTTTGGCGTTCGCATCGCTGATGAACATCATGCTGCCCTGACCGACGACGCCGATCTCCTTGCCGTCGGGGGAGAAAATACTCGCCGCGAACGGCAGCGGCTCATGGTTCGCCTGGCGCGCCTGCAGGGTGAGGTTGTTCTGCACCGTGGTGCCGAACGCCACCTTAACCACGCTGCCTTCCCACGGCACAACCTGCGCCACGGTGCGATCGAAGGCCACGTCGTCATGGCTGCCTTTCGGGTCGATCTCGACGGCGTTGATCCGGTACGGGCGCAGATACGGCAGGATGGCGTAACCGTTGCTGTCCACGCGGGTGCCCGGCGATCCCGGGAGCATGGCGCCGGCCGCGTCTTTGGCTTCAATCAGCGCCATCGTCGAGCCGCTTTCCGGCGAGAGCACCACGCCGCCGCTGTGGGCGATCATCGTCCCGCTGGCGCCAATGCCGCTCTGACGATACCCTTCGCCCTGGCTGTAGCTGCCGTTGAGGGTGGTCCATGGCGTACGGTAGCTGCCGTTGAGCGCCACATCGTGCTGACCGCCGGTGGCGGTGGTGGTCGACACGCCGTAGTTAAGGTTGTTTTCACTGTCCAGCGAGCCATTGATACCAATCTGCGAGCTGGCAAAGCGCGAGTTGTTGAACGAGGTGTTCGACGTCAGGTTGGCGGTGCGGTTATCGCCAAACCACAGCGGGTAGCTGAAGTTGAGTGAAATGCGATCGTCGCGGCGATGGCCGGAGCTGTCCGGGGTATAGACGCGCTGGGCGCTCGCCGACCAGGAGAGACGACCAAACGAATTGTTGTAGCTGACCTGATACTGCTTCTCGGTCCCGGAGCGGTTCCAGTAATCGGAAATACGACCGCTGAGATAAAACCCGCCCCAGCCTTCCGGCAGGTTCTGGTTCACCGTGAAGGTCATGCCGTTTTTTTGCCGCCACAGCGTATAGTTGCTGCGGCTGTTTTTTTCCTGATCGACGGCGTACAGCGCATCGTTGAGGTTGTAATAACCTTTCGTCGAGTAGCGATACGCCGCCAGCACGATGCTGGTCTGGGTATCGGTGAACATGCGGTTAAAGGTGGCGCGATAGCTCTGCCCCGAGTCATCATGGGTATCGCTCTTCAGCCGCGAATGGGTGACGTCAAAAGAGAGCGCGCCGATCCCGGTGTTCATCCCGGTGCCCACCAGGAAGGCCTGATAGTCGTCAAAGCCGGTGACCCCGGTGTAGCCGGTCAGCAGGTTATTGATCCCGTGCTGCCAGGTCGCCTGATAGAGCATCGGCTTGTTGCGTAGCCCGCTGTCGTCCACTTTACCGGCGGAGAGCGCGTAGCGGGTCATGCCCGGACGCAGCAGCTGAGCAACGGAGGCGTAAGGCACGCTGAACACTTCCACCGAGCCATCCGCCTCTTTTACCGAGACTTCAAGATCGCTGCCATAGCCGGATGGATAGACATCCTGCAGGGTAAACGGCCCCGGCGGAACGGTGGTCTGATAGATAATGTTGCTGCCCTGACGCACGGTGACGAGGGCGTTGCTCTGCGCCACGCCGCGAATTTCCGGGGCATAGGAGCGCATGCCGTCCGGGAACATATTGTCATCAGTGGCGAGGTTGACCCCACGCAGACCGATGGTGTCGAAAAATTCGCCATTGGTAAAAATCTGCCCCCCGCTGACGATGGAGTTGATCTGCGGGATCGGCCGCTGGAGATAGGTCTGGTTGCTATTCCAGTGCGCTTTACCCTGCTGCTGCTGCCAGTTCAGGTTACCGATATGCTTCAGCAGCCAGCCGTCCCACGACAGACCGGCGTTGACGCCAAGGTAGGCGCTGCTGTTATCCGACCCGCCGACCGAAGAGGTGTGGCTGTTCCAGGCGTTGGCCATCCAGCCAAGATTAAGCGCGGTAATGCCTTTGTCCCAGAACTCCGGGCTGACATAGTTTTTCAGGCGTTGATCTTCATAGATCTGCGGCACTGAAATGTTCAACCGCAGGGAGGACTGGACCAGGTTGTCTTTGACGTTGTCTTCGTTGCGCCAGGATTTGAGGCTACCGCAATAGCCTTCCTGTTCGCTCAGCTGCGGATTGAGCTTTTCCGCCGCGATGCCGTACTGGGTCAGCATCGCTTTGGTGTAGCAGACCCCAAGGTTACCGTCTTTGTCGCGCGCGATGCGCAGATCGTAGCGCCCTTTCCATTCGTCGTTGGTGTAGACGTCAAGGGAGTAAGTGCCTTCGGTAATCGCGCTGGTCGAGAAGCGTGACAGGTCGACCTTTTCGCGACTGCCGACAATAAAGCCGTCGTTAAATTGATATACCGTTCCCGGGTTTTCCTGTCCGCTGGAAAATGGCGGAAAGCAGCACAGCGCGATGGCGATCGCGGTGCTTAATCTTCCCGGGCAGAATGACCTCTGCTTCATTAGCTTTTCCCTTATTTAACGGCCACTTTCACTGCGACATCGGCGCCATAGTCATTAATGTTGTTAACGGTCAGGGTTTCGCCGCGGTTGACGGCGGTGGAAAGCGCCACCGTCTGGCTGGACTGCGGCGCCAGCATCACGGTTTTGCTGTTCAGGGCTTTACCGCCGTCGCGGGAAATACGGCTGACGGTAATGTAGAACGGCGTCGGGTTGTTGATGGCGAGACTGCTGCCGCTGGCGGTCAGGGTCAGCTTCTCGGCCGCCGCATCGCGGTTGCCCAGCCCGGCAGGACGATAAATAAATTTAAAGCGGGAACGGATCGCCAGCTGCAGCACGTTCTGGCCTTCATTTTTCTGATCAGCCACCACCGGCGGAATTTCCAGCAGATTCAGCCACCACAGCGTCTCTTTATCTTTCGCCAGACCGGCGCTGCTGCCGAGCTTAATACGCAGCGTCTGGCCGCTCTTGGCGTCAACGCGCGAAATCGGCGGGGTGATAATAAACGGGGTGGTAATGGTATCCGGTGTGGCATCGGCATCGCCGTTATCCAGCCAGGCCTGCGCCAGCGCCGGACGGTCGGCGTTATTTGAAAGCTGTACCGTTATTTCTTTTTCATTTCCTGGATAAATAAAGCGGGTACCGTTAACAATAATATTGTTGGCATGGGCCGCAAAACTAAAAATGAAACAGAAAAAAAGGGCAATACGCTTCATGCTGACCTCAGAATAAAAATACAAGCGGCGGACATTGCCGCTTTATTATTGTTATTAACTGCCCCATCGCGGGGCAGTTTTATTTTCTGACGGAATTACTGGTAAGTAATTTCGTAAGTCGCGTAGCTGTTTACCACACCGGTGGTCACAGTGGTCGGCGCGCTGGTGGCGTAGCCTACGTAGTAGGTGAAACGCGCGCCATCGGCTACAGCGGAAGCATCGCCTTTCGCTTTCGGCTGAGTGCTGTCACCCGGGATGATTTTGTTGGTCAGCGCGGTAGCGTTGTCAGTAGACAGCACCAGCTGGATGTTCTGAGCACCGGAAGCTTCGGTGTTCGCCAGGTAGCCCTGTTGTTTGCTGGTTGCGCCAGCCAGCAGGTTACCGCCGGTCCAGTTTACGCCCAGTTTGCTTACGTCATCCTGTTTGGTGCCGTCAGCCGCCTGGCAGTTAGAGACGTCAATGGTGAAAGATTTCGGTTTCAGGTAAGTATCCGCTGCTGCCGCTTTAACTTCAGTCAGGGTTACCGGAGACAGGTAAACGTTCGCATCGCTGCCCTGGCCGTTAACAGAAACAGTACAGGATACATCGGTAACTTTACCGAAGAAATTAACCTGGCCGCCGCCAACATTGGTATCAGCTGCATGGGCAGCAGTCATGCCAAAAAACGCGGTTGCCATTGCTGCAGAGAGAAGAACCTTTTTCATTGCCATTTCCTTGTCAGAGTGAATTACGAATCAATGAGCACACTGTGAATTCGCATAGAACCAGAAACATCAGGCGATGCTGATTTATGCCACTGCTAATAGAATCTTCGACTGACCGGGAGCCGCAATATTTAAGGCGTCAGGTAACGAACCAAAAAATATAAGTTCGCTGGTGCTATCGGCGTCAAAGAATGCTATTTATTCGCCGACAAATATACATTTGTTCACGTTTCATTAAGTTATATAACATATACCTAATGACTATTAATAAATAATTATTGATAGGTTAAAACGGGGTGGTGGTTGTTTACAGCACGGAAAGCCTGACGCCAGGGCGCGAGAGAAAGGGCCACCTCAGCATGCCGAAATGGCCGCCAGAGGGCTATTGCGAATCGTCCGAATCCGCCATGACGGCGGTTAAAAATCACTCAACCAATTCACACAATGAATGGTAACCGCGTAAATGAGGCGCATTCCACACTCTGAGCACAGGCAGTCCGCGTGATATCTCCTGCAGAAATAAATCTATAATACGTTGTTTTTAAATCAAAAAATAGAGAAAGGTTCATTTCCCCATTATCAAACCGCCATAAAAATGTGATCTAAATCGCACTTTTTGCCACGCGCGTTATAGTTAGCAGACTTATTATAAGTCCATCGAAAGCAAACACGCTTTCCACCATAAAAGTTAAAAGGACAAACACCATGAAAAACGTAAAATTACTCGCCGCTGCCGGTATGCTCTCCCTGGTCTCTTTCGCTAGCTTCGCTCATCCGGTGAGCGTAACAGCAGATACCCTGGACAGCGCAGAAGCGAAAATCGCGACCATTGCGAAAGAACAAGGCGCTTCCTACCACATCACCGAAGCGTACACCGGCAACCAGGTCCATATGACCGCCGAGCTCTCTAAATAAGCGAATGGTTGCAGAGGGAGCTGCCGGACAGGCCGCCTGCGGGCGGCTGGTCTGGCTCCCGCCGCCTACCCCGCACACAGCAATGTCGAGCCCCGTTATGGGGCTTTTTTCGTTTTTGCCCCCGCCGCCTGGCGCGCCAGCGCGCGCTGAATAGACAATACGCTCGCCAGCACCACGATCAGCCCGACCAGCGCCATCCCCTGGATCGTTTGTCCAAGGAAAATCCACCCCAGCACCACGGCGGTCACCGGGCTCAGCAGGCTCATTGCCGATACCGCCACCGGCGAGAGGCGGCCAATCCCCCGGAACCACAGGCCATAGGCCAGCATGGCGCCCGCCACGCACAGCCACAGATAGCCGGCCGCCTGCAGCGCAGTCACCTGATGCAAAGGGGGGTCAACGATCAGCGCCACTGGCGCCAGCACCACCCCGCCGATCGCCAGCTGCCAGCCGGTTAACGCGACGATCGGCAGGGAGAGCGCCCAGCGGCGGGAGAGCCAGGTGCCCAGCGCCATACTGATCGCCCCGAGAAACGCCGCGCCGATGCCCAGCGGGTCGAGGACGGTGCGCGGCGACAGCAGCAGCATGGCCATACCGAGTATGCCGGCGAGGGCTGAGAATACCGCCAGCCAGGGCGAGCGCTGCCGGTCTACGCACCAGGCGAGAAGCATCACCAGCAGCGGCTGGATCGCGCCAATCACTGCCGCCAGCCCGCCGGGTAAGCGATAGGCGGCGATAAACAACAGCGCCTGAAACGCGCCGATATTTAAGATGCCGGTAACGATAAGCTTTAGCCATTCGCCGCGCTGCGGAAAGCGGCGGCTCCAGATCAGCAGGGCGATACCTGCCGGCAACACCCTCAGCAGTGCGGCAATAAACGGCCGGTCAGGGGGAAGAAACTGGGAGGTGACGATGTAGGTCGTCCCCCAGATAGCGGGCGCCAGCGCCGTGAGCAGCAGGTCGAGCATCAGACTACGCGAGAGAAAAGCCATGATTTTATCTTCACTTCAAGTTAAATTGGTGCCTCAAGTATGTACCCGCAATTATCTTGATATCAAGACAAGTGAGCACTCATGGACAAATCACCGCCGATCGACGCCGTTGATCGGATTCTCGCCCAGTGGCAACGGGAGCGGCCGGATCTCGACTGCAGCCCAATGGGGCCGATTGGCCGTCTGAAACGGTGCGCCATGCTGCTGGAGCCGCAGGTGGAAGTCGCTTTTACGCGCCACGAACTGGTGCGCTGGGAGTTTGACATGCTGGCGACGCTGCGCCGCGCCGGGGCGCCGTTCATTCTTTCGCCGACCCAGCTCTTCTCCACGCTGATGATCACTTCCGGCACCATGACCCATCGCCTGAAGGCGCTGGAAAAACGCGGGTTTATTACCCGCCTGCCCAATCCGGAAGACGCCCGCAGTATGCTGGTCGCCCTGACGCCCGCCGGACGTGAGCGCATCGATGAGGCGGTGGAGACCCATGTCGATAATGAACGGCAGCTGCTGGCGGGGCTCAGCGATAGCGAGCGCCAGCAGCTGGATCAGGCGCTGCGGATATTGATGCGCCTGCTGGAAAGCCGTTAACAGCCCGCGGCGATAAAGTCGCCGTTAGCGCTGATCGGCACCACGGTGAAAAACAACCCGGCGGCAAAGAGGATCAGCGCCAGCCCGCCGAGGATCTTCACCAGCGGCACCAGCCAGGGCCGCGGACGGCTGGTCGCCGTCAGCCGGTTGACGGTACGGTGACGGGCATAGTGCACCGCCAGCGACAGACCGAGGATCGAGAGCGCGGTGCCCAGCGCCATGGTCATCACCGCGGCGATGCCCCAGCTGACGATCCCCAGCGCGTTGGCGAACAGCAGGATCATAATCGCTCCGCTGCAGGGCCGGGCGCCGATAGCCAGCACCACGCCCAGACGTGTCTTCCAGTCGGCGCCCTGCAGGTCCTGCCCCACGCCGTGGTGCCCGCAGCCGCACGCGGCATCATGCTGATGCGCCGGCCTCAGGGCACGTATCCTTGTTTTACCCGGCCGCAGGCTTTGCAGCGCGCGACAGATAACGTAAACCCCAAAGGCGGCGATGGTCAGGGCGCTGATCTTCTCGACGTACCAGCGGCTGGCGCTGAGATCGCCGGCGGCCAGATTCAGCCCCACCGCGAGAATATAGACAAACAGGATGGCGCTCACGCCCTGCAGCAGGCTGCCGAGAAAAGGCACCACCCGCGCCGCGGTCAGGCTCTCCTGGTTGGTGCTCAGGTAAGTAGTGACGATAAACTTACCGTGGCCCGGTCCGATAGCGTGCAGCACGCCGTAAAGAAATGCGCCCACCAGCAGCCAGACGCCGCCGCTGTACTGATGGTTGTTCAGCAGCAAAAGGTACATCACCAGATAGCGATGCAGGGTAATTTGCGTGGCGAGGCACCACTGGAGAAAGTCGCTCCAGTGGCTGTGCAAGGTGACGCCGGCGGCCAGCAGAAGAAGGCCGCCGCTCCCGGCGACCAGCAGGCGCCAGTCGCGCTGCGCAATCGGAATCATCATCGTTATGCCATGGTGAAAAGAGATGAACCACCGGACGACAATCTCATGCCCGGCGAACAATAGTGCCTGTTTTCAAGGATGGATGATTTATCGGCGTTTTTCTCGTCAATGCTCGAGGTCACAAGGCTCCGCATTATCAGCATCAGCGGGCTCCTGTACCTACCCTCTGCCCTATCTTTGCACAAAGCACTTTACTCTCTTCAGCATACCACAGACGTTTGTTTTTAATGCTGGCACCCTGAATAACATATAAGAGCAGTCGTTACACGCCTAAAAACAGATAAAAATAAATCAGTTATCGCTATCCCGGCTCTTTATGTACTTTATCATCCTGCGCATCAGGCACGAATATTCATTAACTGCTATTTATTTAATACATGCATTAACAGGACCACTCCGATGAAAAGATGTTTACTCGCCCTGGCGTGCGTCGCGCTGCTGACGCCCTCGCTTTCGGCGCAGGCGACCTGGCGCAGCGACCAGCGCCAGGACGCCCGCGATATCCGCCAGGATAGCCGCGAGCAGGGCCGTGAAACCAAGCAAGAGTGCGTCAGCAACAACAATCAAAGCAACGCCAGCTGCCGTCACGATAAGCGGGAAAACCGCCGGGAAGGTCGTCAGGAAGCCCGCGACGAAAAATGGTAAGTCAGCCTGCTCCGGCGAATGTCAGATCGAGGTCTTCTGCCACCGGAGCCTTTCACTCCGCCTGTGACGCCGGACCGTCGCGTCCAGCCCTGCCTGCTCTTTATTCTTAGTTTGCTGCAGAATATTACCCGCAACCGGTCCGCAGTCCATGGCTACTAATACCCGCAGCCTGATATCACCGCTACCGCCGATTACCGCCCGCTGCTACCCCTGCACTATTAAGATTAAGCTCAACCCTTTAAATAAGACGTAAAGTGCCCTCACAGAGACAATGGCTATTATCCCCAGGCTTTTTGCAGTATGGTTTAATCACTGTTGTAGTTTTGCAGTGAATGCAATCCAGACGGTTCAAGGTTGTATTCTGTCTGAGAAATTACTCATGCCATTCCCGTCGCTGAGATACGGGCGGCCGGCTGGCTGACGCCGTGCCGCCCCGACAGCCGGGAAATAAATCATGACGGCATTGATGGCCGCCTTGCCGTGGCCGGAAGCCAGTGCCTTCATCATCACGTGGGCATCATCAAGAGGATCAGGGATGTACAGGACGTGGAAACCTCCAGGAAAGATTCGCCAGTTCAACCAGCTAACCCTTTCTTTACCCTTCAGCATGCGGCGTCTTATCGCAGGGGATGGCGATAGCCCATGATACTGCGTGCACCCGTAGCAAATAAAAACGTTATCAGCACGCTGTTTAAAAATAAAAAGGCAGTCGCATTTAACAATGACCTGACGCAGGCCTGGAAAGCGTGATATTTGCCTGCCATAAAAGGGAACACCATGACGAATAACGCCGATATTAAAAAAAGGAACTTCCTGACTCAGAATGAAATCGAGTCGCTACTAAAAGCCGCCGATAGCGGTCCCTACGCCGCACGTAATTATTGCCTGACGCTGCTGTGCTTCATCCATGGTCTGCGCGCCAGCGAGATCTGTCGCCTGCGAATATCCGATATCGACCTTGCTTCCCGCTGCGTTTATATCCATCGGCTAAAAAAGGGGTTCTCGACCACCCACCCTTTACTGAATAAAGAGATCCACGCCCTAAAGCGCTGGCTGGCCATTCGCAACACCTGGCCGCAGGCCGCCAGCGAGTGGCTGTTTCTCTCCCGCAAAGGCAATCCCCTTTCCCGCCAGCAGTTCTATCAGATTATCGCCTCTTCTGGCGACCAGGCGGGATTGCCGCTGGAGATCCACCCGCACATGCTGCGTCACTCGTGTGGCTTTGCGTTGGCCAATATGGGTATCGATACCCGCCTGATCCAGGACTATCTCGGACACCGCAATATTCGCCATACCGTCTGGTATACCGCCAGCAACGCGGGACGCTTCTATGGTATCTGGGACAATACGCGCGACAAACAGCGCCTGTCGCTGCTTCAGTAAGCCTGACGCCACGGATGGCGTTGTACCGCGTTGCGGGGAAATTAAATATCAATAAATTAACCCTCGGTTAATTATGATTACTGTTCCCGCAAGTTCTTATTTAATCCTGCGGTCACCTCGTTCAATTAACCCTGCATAAATTCCGGTTTTGCCGTGACTATTTATTGTTGGCTAAAATCCATCCCGCTATTTTTAAAATCTATCGTTTGAAAAAAACCTTTTATTTTATGCACATGCTATGAAACCCGAGCAGATCTATTGTGGCCTTGCTTAAAATCTCTAAAATTAAGAATTATCGCCAGGCGATATTTTGACTGGCTGTAAATATAATATGCTATCTATGCGTGGTTAATCGCCTTCACCTTGTACCGTTCTCGCATTCCGGATCTTTTCCGTCATGGCGTATGGTTTCGCCATGACGACCCCTCACATCTTTTTCAGGAGCAACTATTGTGAACCGACGTCGTTTTCTTACCGCCAAAGAAGTTCAGGCTATGATGCAGGCCGCGCGTCAGGGCGCCACCGGCGAGCGGGACTACTGCCTCATCCTGCTCGCCTTTCGCCACGGGATGCGCATCAGCGAACTGCTGGATCTGCACTATCACGATCTGGATCTACGGGAAGGCCGGGTCAATGTGCGGCGGTTGAAGAACGGTTTTTCGACTATTCACCCGCTGCGCTTTGATGAACGTGAGGCTATTGAGCGCTGGAGTCAGGTCCGCGCCGGCTGGAAAGCGGCGGCCAAAACCGACGCGCTGTTTATCTCCCGTCGCGGTACCCCGCTCTCACGCCAGCAGGCATATCGTATTATTCGCGCCGCCGGGGAAAAGGCAGGTACCGTAACGCAGACCCACCCCCATATGCTGCGTCACGCCTGCGGCTACGAACTGGCGGAAAGAGGGACAGATACCCGTTTGATCCAGGATTATCTCGGTCATCGTAATATTCGACACACGGTGCGCTACACCGCCAGCAATGCGGCGCGTTTTGCCGGAATATGGGAAAGAAATAATCTTATTGGAGAAAACAATGCGGAAGCGGGAATTGATACAACCGATTGAATTTAATTAAAAAAATAAACCGTGAACAGGTCAATTGGGGCCAAACTGTTTATATCATAAAAATGTTATGACATATTTTGCAACTCACCACGCCATATTTCTGCAAAAAAAATCATAATCATCTGATTTTAAATCATTTTTAAAACATCAATTACGCACTTTTCTCACCCTAACCTCCCGGGGCATCGACGCGCCTTCGCCAGCGGCATCGCTCTTCCTTTCGCACTCCGCCAACAACCACAGATGAAATATCCATATAAACAACATTTCTAAGAACTTAACACCATAAAACAAGCGTAATTAAACGGAAGTCAGATCGTTTATCTCAACGAGTCAAAATGGCCCCAATTGTCTCATCGGTTGGGCGAAAACTGTGCAGAGCCGGCAGCCGGACCACTCGGCTGAAATCTGAAATGCCTGGAAGGCACAACGGCTGCCAATCCGGTTCGTTATTTCGACATCGTTCAAAGGAAAACAGTATGAAAATCAAAACACTGGCAATGATTGTTGTGTCAGCCCTGTCTCTGAGCTCCGCGGCGGCCCTGGCCGATACCACCACGGTTAACGGCGGGACCGTCCATTTTAAAGGGGAAGTCGTTAACGCGGCCTGTGCGGTGGATGCCGGCTCTATCGATCAAACCGTTCAGTTGGGCCAGGTGCGTTCCGCGAAGCTGGCCACGGCGGGGAGCACCAGTTCGTCCGTCGGTTTCAACATTCAGCTGGATGATTGCGACACCACGGTAGCAACCAAAGCGTCCGTCGCCTTCGCCGGTACGGCTATCGACAGCAGCAATACCACCGTTCTGGCGCTGCAAAACTCTGCCGCCGGCAGCGCGACCAACGTCGGCGTACAGATCCTCGACAACACCGGCACGCCGCTGGCGCTGGACGGCGCCACCTTCAGCGCAGCCACCACCCTGAATGACGGCACCAACATCATTCCGTTCCAGGCGCGTTACTACGCCACTGGCGCCGCGACCGCCGGTATCGCGAACGCGGACGCCACCTTCAAAGTGCAGTACGAGTAAGGCAACCATCAGGCAAGGAAGCCATCCGGGCCAGGAGGGCCCGCGCTTAATTTTGCAACCGGGGTGAAACGATGCAGGGAATGAAATCGGGTCTGCTACTGCTGCTGCCTCCGCTGGCGCTGGCCGGTAATCAGTGGAACGTCACGCTGCCGGGAGGGAGCATGCGCTTTCAGGGCCTGATCATGGCCAGTTCCTGCCGCGTTGAAGCCGGCGATCGGCAGATGACGGTCCATCTGGGACAGATCAGCAGTAACCGATTTCACGACGTGGGCGAAGACAGCAAACCGATCCCTTTCGCGATTCATTTACAGGATTGCAGTACGGCGGTCAGCCAGCATGTCGGGGTGGCATTTCACGGCGTGGCTGACGGCAAAAACCCCGATGTGCTGTCGGTGGGCGAAGGCCCGGGGATCGCCAGCGGGATCGGCATTGCGCTGTTCGACAGTCAGGGCCAGCAATTGCCCCTCAATCGTCCACCGGATCGCTGGGTGCCGCTCTACCGCGGACCGACGACGCTAAATTTCGTCGCCAAATATCGGGCGACCGGACGCCAGGTCACCGGCGGGGCGGCCAACGCCCAGGCCTGGTTCTCATTAACCTATCAGTAATCAACCCGCAGACCAGCAGGACAACACCGTGAGCAGACAAGGAGATAATGTGAGAAAAACGGCAACGACGATACGCGGCATACTGACGGGATGTGCGCTTTTCTCCGCCGGCGCGTTGAGCGCCAGCGCGCACGCGGGCGTCGCGCTGGGCGCGACCCGGGTCATCTACCCGGCGGGTCAGAAACAGGTCCAGCTGGCGGTCACCAATAACGACGACAACAGCACCTGGCTTATTCAGTCATGGGTGGAAAATGCCGATGGGCAGCGAGACGGCCGGTTTGTTATCACTCCCCCCCTGTTTGCCATGCAGGGCAAAAAAGAGAACACCCTGCGCATTATCGACGCGACCAATAACCAGCTGCCGCAGGATCGGGAAAGCCTGTTCTGGATGAACGTGAAGGCCATTCCTTCAATGGATAAATCGAAGCTCAGCGACAACACCCTCCAGTTGGCGATTATCAGCCGCATCAAGCTCTACTACCGACCGGCAAAACTGGCCCTGCCCCCGGATCAGGCGCCGGACAAGCTGACCTTTAGCCGCAACGGATCGTCGCTAACGCTGACTAATCCCACCCCCTATTACCTGACGGTGACCGAACTGAACGCCGGAACGCGCATTCTGGAAAACGCCCTGGTGCCGCCGATGGGCAAAACCAGCGTCAAGCTGCCCGCGGATGCCGGCAGCACCATCACCTATCGCACCATTAACGATTACGGCGCGCTGACGCCGAAAATGAATGGCGTACTGCGTTAACTCTGGTGTGCCCCGCCGCGCGGGCCACGCTGCGCATGACCAGAAGCACTGACTGCCGGGCAACGTCGGACCGGAGGGATTATGTCACATCGAAAATATGGACTGGACCATGGGGGTCGCCCAAGCGCCCGGCGCCTGATTACGCCGGCGCTGACGCTGTGGCTCTGCTCGCAGCCGTTTGCCGCGCAGGCGGACCTCTATTTTAACCCCCGCTTTTTAGCTGACGATCCGGCGGCGGTGGCAGACCTGTCGGGATTTGAAAAAGGCCAGGAGGTCCCGCCGGGCACCTATCGCGTCGATATTTACCTCAATAACGGCTATATGACTACCCGGGACGTTACTTTCCAGGCCGACGCGCAGGGCCATGGCCTGTCGCCCTGCCTGACCCGCGGCCAGCTGGCGAGCATAGGGGTGGATACCGGACGGGTGACGGGCATGGCGGCCCTGGACAGTAAGGCCTGCGTGCCGCTAACGACGCTCATCAGCGAAGCCACCACCCGCTTCGATGTCGGCCAGCAGCGCCTGTATCTCACCGTACCCCAGGCGTTTATGGGCAGCCACGCCCGCGGCTATATTCCGCCGGAGCTATGGGATAACGGCATCACCGCCGGGCTGATTAACTATAACTTCACCGGCAATAACGTTCATAACGCCACCGGGGGGAACAGCCGTTACGCCTATCTGAATCTGCAGAGCGGGCTGAACCTCGGCGCCTGGCGCCTGCGCGATAACAGCACCTGGAGTTACAGCAGCGGCGGCAGCGCCTCATCCAATGAGAACCGCTGGCAGCACGTCAACAGCTGGCTTGAGCGGGACATCATTCCCCTGCGGTCGCGGCTTACCCTCGGGGATAGCTACACCAACGGCGATGTCTTCGACGGGATCAACTTCCGCGGCGCGCAGCTGGCCTCCGATGACAATATGCTGCCGGACAGCCAGAAAGGCTTCGCGCCGGTGATCCACGGGATCGCCCGCGGCACCGCGCAGGTGTCAGTCAAACAAAACGGCTACGAAATCTACCAGAGCACGGTGCCGCCGGGGCCGTTTACCATCGACGATCTCTACGCCGCGGGCAACGGCGGCGATCTGCAGGTCACCATTAAAGAAGCGGATGGCACCCGCCAGGTCTTCAGCGTGCCCTGGTCAACGGTGCCGGTGCTGCAGCGCGAAGGCCATACCCGCTTCGCCCTCTCCGCCGGGGAGTACCGCAGCGGCAACAGCCAGCAGGAAACACCCGACTTTTTCCAGAGCACGGCCATGCATGGCCTGCCGGCCGGCTGGACCCTGTACGGCGGCGCCCAGCTGGCGGACCGCTATCGCGCCTTTAACCTCGGGGTAGGGAAAAACATGGGCTATTTCGGCGCCTTGTCGCTGGATATCACCCAGGCCAACGCCACCCTGCCTGACGACAGCGAGCATCAGGGACAGTCGGTGCGCTTTCTCTATAACAAGTCACTGGATGAGACCGGCACCAACCTGCAGCTGGTGGGCTACCGCTACTCCACCCGCGGCTACTATAACTTTGCCGATACCACCTACCGCCGGATGAGCGGCTACAGCGTGGAAACTCAGGACGGGGTTATCCAGGTGAAACCCAAATTTACCGACTACTACAATCTGGCTTACAGCAAACGCGGCAAGGTGCAGCTGAGCGTGACCCAACAGCTGGGGCGCACCGCCACCCTCTATCTGAGCGGCAGCCACCAGACTTACTGGGGCACCGACGATGCCGATGAGCAACTGCAGGCCGGCCTCAACGCCGCCGTAGACGATATCAACTGGTCGCTAAGCTACAGCCTGACGAAAAACGCCTGGCAGCAGGGACGCGATCAGATGCTGGCGGTTAACGTCAATATCCCCTTCAGCCACTGGCTGCGTTCCGATAGCCGTTCGGTCTGGCGGCACGCCAGCGCCAGCTACAGCCTGTCGCACGATCTCAATGGCCGCATGACCAATCTGGCGGGCCTGTACGGCACCCTGCTGGATGACAACAACCTCAGCTATAGCGTGCAAACCGGCTATGCCGGCGGCGGCAACGGCGACAACGGGAGCACCGGCTATACCGCGCTCAACTACCGCGGCGGCTACGGCAACGCCAACGTCGGCTACAGCCGCAGCGATGGCTTTAAACAGCTCTACTACGGGGTCAGCGGCGGCGTGCTGGCGCACGCCAACGGCATCACCTTGAGCCAGCCGCTGAACGATACCGTGGTGCTGGTGAAAGCCCCCGGCGCCGGCGGCGTGAAGGTGGAAAACCAGACCGGGGTACGCACCGACTGGCGCGGATATGCCGTCCTGCCGTATGCCACCGAGTATCGCGAAAACCGGGTCGCGCTGGACACCAATACCCTGGCGGACAATGTCGACCTTGATGATGCGGTGGTCAGCGTGGTGCCTACCCATGGGGCGATCGTCCGCGCCAGCTTTAACGCCCAGGTGGGGATGAAGATCCTGATGACGCTGACCCATCGCGGCAAACCGGTGCCGTTTGGCGCCCTCGCCACCAGCGACAGCAACCAGAGCGGCAGCATCGTCGCGGATAACGGTCAGGTCTACCTCAGCGGGATGCCGCTGGCGGGTAAGGTGCGGGTGAAATGGGGCGATGGCCCCGACGCCCAGTGCGTGGCCGATTATCGTCTGCCGCCGGAGAGCCGGCAGCAGGCGCTCAGCCAGCTGTCCGTCGCGTGTCGCTAAGGAGATGATGATGAGAACACCGCAGTATCTGCTGGGCGCCCTGCTCACGCTGGCCGCGCCGCTGGCCTTCGCTGCCGACAGCACGATCGCCATCAGCGGCTATGTGCGCGACAACGCCTGTGCAGTGGCCGGCGAGTCGAAGGACTTCACCGTCGATTTGCAGGACAACGCCGCGAAGCAGTTTTATGCCGTCGGGGCGACGACCCCGCCGGTGCCGTTCCGCATCGTGCTGTCGCCCTGCGGCACTTCCGTCACCGCGGTGAAGGTCGGCTTCACCGGCGTGGCGGACAGCGTCAACACCAGCCTGTTAAAACTCGATGCCGGCGCCTCGGCGGCGGCGGGAATGGGGGTGGAAATTCTCGATCAGCAGCAGTCCCGGCTGCCGGTCAATGCGCCGTCGTCAGCCATGTCCTGGACCACGCTGACGCCGGGCCAGACCAACATCCTGAACTTTTACGCCCGTCTGATGGCCACTCAGGTGCCCGTCACCGCCGGGCATGTCAATGCGACAGCGACATTCACCCTGGAATTTCAGTAAGCGGAGGCTGAAATGAAATGGACCCACGTGGGCTGGCTGCTGGCCGGCCTGTTAACCGCGAGCCCTTCCCTGCGGGCGGCCGATGTCACCCTCACCGTCAACGGGAAGGTGGTGGCCAGACCCTGCACGGTCTCCACCGTCAATGCCACCGTCGAGCTGGGCGATCTTTACACCTTCAGCCTGATCGGCGCGGGCTCGGCATCGGCCTGGCACAGCGTGGCGCTGGATCTCAGCAACTGCCCCGTCGGTACCTCACGGGTGAAGGCCACCTTCAGCGGGACCGCGGACAGCACCGGCTATTACAAAAACCAGGGGACGGCAGGCAATATTCAGCTCGAACTGCAGAGCGAGGACGGCGCCACGCTGAACAACGGCAGCAGCCAGTCGGTACAGGTGGATGAGGCCAGCCAGTCCGCCCGCTTCCCGCTGCAGGTCAGGGCCCTGTCGGTCAACGGCGGCGCCACGCAAGGCACCATTCAGGCGGTGATTAACGTCACCTATACCTACGCCTGAGCCAGGAGAGCATCATGATGAAAAAAATTATCCCCCTGTTCACCACCCTGCTGCTGCTGGGCTGGTCGATAAACGCCTGGTCCTTCGCCTGCAAAACGGCCACCGGCGCGACGATCCCCATCGGCGGCGGCTCAGCCAACGTCTACGTTAACCTGACCCCGGCGGTCAACGTCGGGCAAAACCTGGTGGTCGACCTCTCCACGCAGATTTTTTGCCATAACGACTATCCGGAAACGATCACTGACTACGTGACCCTGCAGCGCGGATCCGCCTATGGCGGCGTGCTGTCGAGTTTCTCTGGCACCGTGAAATATAACGGCACCTCTTACCCCTTCCCGACCACCACGGAAACGGCGCGGGTGATTTACGATTCACGAACCGATAAGCCCTGGCCCGCCGTCCTGTATCTGACGCCGGTCAGCACCGCCGGCGGGGTGGCGATCGCCGCAGGATCGTTAATCGCGGTGCTGATCCTGCATCAGACCAACAACTACAATAGCGACTCCTTCCAGTTCATCTGGAACATCTACGCCAATAACGACGTGGTGGTCCCCACCGGCGGCTGCGATGTCTCTGCCCGCGATGTCACCGTCACTCTCCCCGACTACCCGGGCTCCATGGCCGTGCCGCTCACCGTGCACTGCGCGCAGAGCCAGCAGCTGGGGTATTACCTCTCCGGCGCCACCGCGGACAGCGCCCACGCGATCTTCACGAACACCGCCTCCGCCTCGCCGGCGCAGGGGATAGGCGTCCAGCTTACCCGCAACGGCAGCGCCGTGCCGGCGAACAGCACGGTCTCGCTGGGCACCGTCGGAACCTCGCCGGTCAATCTCGGCCTGACGGCGACCTACGCCAGGACCACAGGCCAGGTCACCGCCGGTAATGTGCAGTCGATCATCGGCATTACCTTTGTCTATCAATGATGACCGATGACATCCTCTCTTCCAGCTCGCTGGCCGCCCGGGGGTTGAACCAGCGAATGCTGAACGCGGCGAAGCGGCTGGCGGGGGTAAAAAGCGGGTGAAATATCACCCGCATATGGCCCCTCGCTTTCCACACAGGCAGCCGCCTCGTTCATCAGCAAACTTACGGTCGGCGTTTGAACAGGCATGGGGGGAAGCGATGAGGGACTAATGGCGCGGATGCGCTGGCGAGTGAAAAGCGCACCGGTTTACACCGGTGCCGGTACGTCAGGCGCGAATATCGTCGTATTCGCGGGTGTTATCGAATTCATGTTTGGCAAACGGGCAGAGTGGAATAATCTTCCGCTGCTCCTGGCGCATTTTTTCCACCACCTTCGCCACCAGCTGTTTCCCCACGCCCTGGCCTTTCAGGCTGGGATCGACATCGGTATGTTCGATAATGCTGAGGTGTTCGCCGGTGGGAACAAAAACAATCTCCGCGACCTGGTTACCCTGCGCGTCGTTAACATAAAATTTGTTGTGCCCTTCCAGTATTTCCATCTTCTCCTCGCTTATTTATGACGATATTGCAGGGCGCCGCTCGGGCAGGTATCGATCACCTTCACCACCGTCGCGACATCCACTTCATCCGGGATGATCCACGGCTTACGCTTGAGATTGAACAGCTTCGCGCTGCCGCGCACGCAGTTCCCGGAATGCTGACAGATCGCCGTATTAAAGTAGACGTCGATTTTCTCTCCGGTGTAGGCCCGGTAGCCGGCTTCCAGTAATTCCTTATCCATGACATTGCCTCGGTCTTGTTTTATGACTTTCAGGCTAAGCATAGTCCTCCCCGTGACGGCTGACTATGCGCAAGTCGGTAATGGGCGTCAGGAGAGGGATTTGGCGCATCCTCCCGCTCTTCCGGCGCGCACGGATCCCGCAGTCAACGAACGGTTGACTTTCATTCCCGCAACGAGGCGATTACACTCATGACACACTGGTAAGAGCACTCAGGGATGTTCCATTGAATCATATTGCCACCATAGCCCGCCCGGCGCGGCTACTGCTCGTCTTGCCGCTCACCGGCTGCTCACTCTCACCAGCGATCCCGGTATTGGGCGCCGCGTTCCCCGGCTGGTTTTTCTGCTTGTTGGGCGGCGCGTTTTTACTCATCCCCTGCCATATCCTGATTACCCGTAACGGCTGGCAGCCGCGCTTTTCTCCCCTGGTCTTCAGCTATGTCGCGCTGATGTTCCTGTTCGCCACGCTGCTGTGGTTTCTGTTTTTTGTTCACTGATCGCTTATGACTACTTCCCGCACTCCCCTGTTACGCAAAAAATGGCCTCTGCTGGCGCTGGTCCTCGCCGCCATCCTGGCGCTGATCCTGGTTATCTGGCAGTTGCAAACGTCGCCGGAGACCAATGACGCCTATGTCTATGCCGATACCATCGATGTGGTGCCCGAGGTCAGCGGACGCATCGTGGAGATGCCCATCCGCGATAACCAGCGGGTGAAAAAAGGCGATCTGCTGTTCCGCATCGACCCCCGTCCCTATCAGGCGATGCTCGATGACGCGAAAGCCCGGCTGACGACCCTCGACGCGCAGATTATGCTGACCCAGCGCACCATCAAAGCGCAGGAGTATAACGCCCAGTCGGTAGCGGCCGCCGTCGAGCGCGCCAGAGCGCTGGTCAAGCAGACCACCTCCACGCGCATCCGCCTTGAACCGCTGGTGCCGCAGGGGTTTGCCTCGCAGGAAGATCTCGATCAGGCGCGCACCGCCGAGAAAGCGGCGCGGGCGGAGCTGGAAGCCACGCTGCTGCAGGCCAGACAGGCCTCGGCGGCCGTGACCGGCGTGGATGCCATGGTGGCGCAACGCGCCGGGATCCTGGCGCAAATCGCCCTCGCCGAACTGCATCTGGAATTTACCGAAGTGCGCGCGCCGTTCAACGGCGTGGTAGTGGCGCTGAAAACCACCGTCGGCCAGTACGCCTCGGCGCTGAAGCCGGTCTTCACCCTGCTGGATGACGACCGCTGGTATGTGATCGCGAACTTCCGCGAGACCGATCTGAACAACGTGCGCCCCGGCGTGGCGGCGCGGATCACCGTGATGACCAACCACAACCGGACCTTTAACGGGGTGGTCGATTCGGTCGGCTCCGGGGTCCTGCCCGAAGGCGGGAGCGTCATCGAAGGCCTGCCGCTGATCCAGAAAAGCATTAACTGGGTCCACGTCTCGCAGCGCTTCCCGGTGAAAATCGCCGTCAGCGATCCCGATCCGGCTCTGTTCCGCATGGGCGCCTCGGCCAGCGCCGTGCTGCAGCCGTAGCCGGGCGACGCGATGTTTCCTCTCGCCCATTTTTTACGCCAGGAACTGCGCGACGCGCCGGGACGCGCCAGCTACACGCTGCGCCTGACGCTGAGCTGTGCGGTGCTCATCACCCTGTTCATGACCCTGCAGATCCCCTTCCTGGCCGTCGCGCTGATCGTCGTGTTCTACGTCAGCCAGCCTAACGTGTTGATGATTAAGTTAGTCAGCGTGGTCTTTTTTGTCACCGTCAGCGTGGCGCTCGGCGGCGTGCTGCTGATCATCAAGTGGACCTATGACTACCCGCTGATCCGCCTGGCGGCCTCCGTGGCGCTCTTTTTCTGCGCCATCTATCTGATGCGGGTGCTGGGCAAGCTGGGACTGGCCTTTTTCGTGGTGGCGCTGGCGGTGATTTACGCCCAAACCTTCCCGTCGATGACCAGCCAGAGCGAGATCCTGGTGCGGCTGCTGCTCTGGCTGTGGGTGGCGATTAACACCGCGATCCTTGTCACCCTGCTGGTCAACGCCTGTTTTCAGCAGGCCTTTCCCGGCAACCAGTTTAAGGCGCGTCTGGCGGAGATGCTGCAGTCGGTCGCCCGCCGGCGGGCGACCCCGGGCGGAGAAACGCCACCGACCTTCGGCGAGACCGCCGCGCAGTTCAACCAGCTGCAGTCGCTGTTCGCCCAGGCCTGCCGGGCGACGCCGGAGATCGCCGCCGATCCGCAGGCCTGGCGCTCGCGGCTGGCCGCCACCCTGCGCTGCTACCAGCTGGCGGCGCTGCTGCAAGCGGACGAGGCCGATAGCGGAGATCGCCTGCTGCTGTCGCAGGCGGTACTGCAGCTGAAGAGCGCCCTTAGCGAGGGGCCGTTTGACGGCGCCATTCCCCCCCTGGCGCTCAGCGACCGCGGCGCCAATCGCGCCGTTCTGCAGGAGATGGCTGCCCTTCTGCAGCAGCTGGCCCAGGGTGAGCCGGTGGCCCTGCCGCAGGGCGAGGTGGAAAAACCGCCTCTGCTGGCGCCGGACGCCTGGCGCAACCCGGCGTATCTCCATTTTGCGCTCAAGACCCTGCTGGCGACGCTAATCTGCTATGTCTTCTATACCGCTGCCGACTGGCAGGGGCTGCACACCATTATGCTGAGCTGCGTGATCGTCGCCCAGCCCGGGCTGGGCGCCACGATGCAGAAGACGTGGCTGCGCATCGGCGGCGCGCTGCTCGCCACTCTGCTGGCGCTGCTGTTAATCGTCTTTGTCCAGCCCTGGACCGACTCGCTGTCGGGGCTGCTGGCGATGTCCCTGCCGGTGCTGGCGCTGGCGGCCTGGATTGCCGCCGGCTCGGAGCGTATCGCCTACGCCGGGATCCAGATTGGTTTCACTTTTGCGCTGGCCTTCCTCAGCTGGTTTGGTCCGCTGACAAACCTCACCGAGCTGCGGGACCGGGTGCTGGGCATTCTGCTCGGGGTGCTGGTCTCCTCCATTGTCCATTTGTATCTCTGGCCGGACAGCGAAGCGCCGCAGCTGAAATCGCGCCTCGCCGGACTCTATCGCCGGCTGGCGGACTGCCTCGCCGCCCCGCACGATGCGGTGCCGCTGGCCCCTCTGTTTGTCGCCTTCACCGACAGCGAAGCGCTGATCCATCGGGTTCGCGCCGAACCGCTGGGTACGTATGCCCACCCCTGGCCCCAGGCGAAAGACTGGCCGATGCGCGCCACCCTCGCCCGGGCCGAGGAGATCGCCCGCCTCAGCGAAGGGTACCGGCTCAACGCCGCGCCGGGAGACCCGACCCTGACCCGCTGCGCCGAACAGCTGCGGCGCTACGCCGAACGTATCGAACAGGAGGCGACAGCGCCTGCCGAGCAGCTGGCCGCCGACCTGACTAACCCCTTTGGCCCGGCGCTGGCCGCCGCGCTGGCCGCCCTGCCCGACTGGGGCCCGACACCGATAGCGACTGAGCAACAGGCTAAAACGTCATGATGATCCTTCCTTTCTCCGCGCGGCTGCGCGGCACTCTCCTTACCCTGACGCTGACGCTGCTCAGCGGCTGCGCGCTGATCCAGGACGAGCCAGCCCAGGTCGCCATCGTCAATCCGCAGCAGGCCCAGCTGGCGCAGGTGATCCACCTGGCGAATAGCGACTGGCCGGCAGCCCGCTGGTGGGAGGCCTATGAGGATCCTCAGCTCAATATGCTGATCAACCGGGCGCTGCAGAACTCGCCGACCATGCAGGCCGCCCGGCTGCGCATCTCTCAGTCGCAGTCCACGGTGGAACTCGCCCAGTCGGCGATGGGCCTGCAGGCCACCGCCGTCGCGGCGCAAAACCGCCTGCGGATCACCGACAAATCCTTTAGCTGGCCCTACTCCTACTCCCTGCCGGTGGATAAGAACGGTCCCTGGTATACGCTGAACACCGTTGGCGTCGGGGCGCAGCTGAATATCGATCTCTGGGGAGCCGATCGCGCCCGGGTTGCCGCCGCCATTGGCGAGAAAAACGCCCGGCTGGCGGAGACCGCCGGCATTGAGCTCGACATCGCCAGCAGCGTGGCGCAGCTCTATTTCGCCATGCAGGCGACGTTCCAGAAAATCGCGCTGCTGCAGGACCTGGAAGGCATTGCCCAGTTCTCGGTGGCGGCCCACGAGCACCGGACCCAACGCGGCGTGGAAGACAGTGTGGATGTGGCCAACGCCCAGGCCGAACAGCTCGCCGCCCGCCAGCAGATCATCAGCGCCGAGGGGACGCTGACCCAGTATCGTGAAACCCTGCGGGCGCTGATCGGCGCCGATGCGCAAAGCATGCCGGCGATCCATCCGGTGGCGCTGCCTGCGCTCCAGGAGACGCTGCCGCCGTCGCTCTCTTTCGAGCTGCTGGCCCGCCGCCCGGACCTGCAGGCGCTGCGCGGGTATGTGACCGCCTCCCTGAGCCAGGTCGATGCGGCGAAAGCGGCGTTTTATCCCCATTTTGATATCAAAGCGTTCTGGGGCTATAACGCCCTGAGCGTCGGGGATCTGTTTAAGTCCTCTTTCCAGCAGATCAACCTGCTGCCTGGGCTCTATCTGCCGATCTTCGACGGCGGTCGTCTGAACGCCAATCTGCAGTCGGTGCGCACCGCCAGCAATATTCTGATCAAACAGTACAACCAGGCGGTGCTGGACGCGGTTCGCGATGTCGCCATCAGCTCCAGCCAGCTTAACGACCTGAATCAGCAGCGCGCGCTGCAGCAGCTGAAGGTCACCGCGGCGCAGACCACCACCGACAGCGCTCGCGCCCATTATCAGCGCGGCCTGCTCAGCCGCTACGCCGCCGAAGAGGCCCGGCGGGCGGTCCTTGCCCAGCAGCTGTTGCTGCTGGATATTGAGGCCCAGCGGTTGAGCACCGACATTACCCTGATCAAAGCCCTGGGCGGCGGCTACCGCGGCCAGTAACAAAAATGCCTTCCCCGGTGGGGAAGGCATTAAACCGTCTTCAGGAATTGCCCGGCGGCGCTGCGCTTGCGCGGGCCTACGGCCAACCGCATAGCGGTTTGATATTGCCGTCTTTCGTAGGCCGGGTAAGGCGAAAGCCGCCACCCGGCAGAAATGCGGGCAGAATAATGAAACAGGTTTGTCATCAGCCAGAATGCCTTTCCCGGTGGGGAAGGCATTAAACCGTCTTCAGGGATTGCCCGGCGGCGCTGCGCTTACGCGGGCCTACGGCCAACCGCATAGCGGTTTGATATGGCCGTCTTTCGTAGGCCGGGTAAGGCGAAAGCCGCCACCC